>NZ_BTTW01000008.1:300000-476976 GCF_036245865.1 Corallococcus caeni
AACTACCTCCAGCAGCTGTCCACGCTCAACTCGCTCATCCGCATCTACTACTTCGCGGACATCATGAAGCTCACGTGGGCGACGCTGGTGTCCACCAACATGGCGGAGCGCTCGCGCAGCGACTACGCCATGAGCCTGGCGCGCGGCTACTACGGCACGCTGCTGTTCGGCGCGGGGCTGCTCAAGCGCGCGCGCTACCACTGCGAGAAGGCGCTGGAGTACGCGCGGCGCTCCAAGGACCCGGTGGCGGAGGGGCTCGCGCTCAGCCGCCTGGGCATCCAGGCCTTCTTCGCCAACGAGCTGGAGCGCGCGCGGGGCTTCCAGGAGGAGGCCGTCTCCACGCTGCGCCAGGTGGGCGAGCGCTGGGAGCGCCAGACGTCCCTGATGATGCAGGCCACGGGCGAGTTCCTCCACTCGCGCTTCCGCACGGCGGAGGCGCTCTACGAGCAGATGAAAACCATTGGCGTGGAGCTCAACGCGCTGATGCACCAGGGCTGGGCGCACTCGTGGGCGCCCATGTGCCGCTACCTCCTGGGCGAAGGCGACGTGGGCGAGCTGTGCGCGGAGCTGGAGCAGGGCCTGCGCATCAGCGTGGAGGTTGCGGACCTGGCCAACCAGTGCGCCAGCCTCAACCACCTGGCCAACGTCACGGTGCGCGAGCATCAGGTGGAGGAGGCGGCGCTCGTCGCGGTGCGCTGCTTCCAGAGCATCTGGAGCTACCAGGTGCTGGTGCCCTTCCTCCAGGTGGGGCTGGTGGACGCGGCGGAGGCGGCCCTCTTCGCGCTGGAGGAGGGCGCCACGGTGGTGCCGCGCAGGAAGCTGCTGCGAATCGTGCGGCTGTCCTGCATCAAGGCGCGCTTCATCGCCCGGCTCTACCCGTACCTGAAGGGCCCGGCGCTGCGCGTGACGGCGCGCTCGCTGGCCCTGCGCAAGGGCCCCAGGGCCGCGGAGCCGGTGTTCCTGGAGGCCATCGCCGTCCTGGAGAAGAGCCCCAACCGGTGGGAGACGGGCGTGGCCTACTTCGACGCGGCGGTGGCCCTGCCGCACCGGCGCGAGGCCTTCCTCGCCCGCGCGCGTGAAATCTTCACGGAGGTGGAGGCCCGCGCGGAGCTGCGCCGCATGGACCGCTTCCAGGCCGCGACCTAGCTCCCGCCCGCGGAGGCGCTCCCCGTGCCCCAGGCGTCAGGCGCCCGTGACGTCCGCGTGATGTGACACCGGGGGACGCATTCCTTGTCCCGTCAGGCGGGCCCCCTAGACTGCGTGCTTCTTCCTCGACTCCGCACCGGGCCATGACCACCGCACCGCTCCGCTTCCAGCTCAGTCCCGTCATCGTCGGTTACATGGTCGTGGTGCACGCGCTGGCCGCGCTGGCGTTCTTCCTGCCCTGGCCGCCGTACGCGCTGCCGGTGGGGCTGGCCGTGTACGTGTCCATTGGCCTGGGCACGACGGTGGGGCTGCACCGCCTCCTGTGCCACCGCGCCTTCGCGTGCCCCCGCTGGGTGGAGTACGCGCTGGTGACGGTGGCCATGCTCACCGCGCAGGGCAGCCCGCTGCTGTGGGCCGCCAACCACCGGCTGCACCACGCGAAGGCGGACGCGGAAGGGGACGTGCACTCGCCGGCGCGGGGCTTCTGGTACGCGCACATGGGGTGGATCCTCAACGAGGCCTCCACCGAGGAGGACGGCTGGCGCACCTGGTGCCGCGACATGGCGAATGACGGGTACTACCACTGGCTGCTGCGCTACCGCATCGCGCCGCAGGTGCTGGGGGTGCTCTTCGTGGGGCTGACGTTCGGCTGGCGCGCGGTGCCCGCGTACTTCTTCCTGCCCGTGGTGTGCTGGATGCAGAGCACCTACGCGGTGAACTCCGTGTGCCACGCGGCGTTCGGCCACCGCGCCCACGACACGCGCGACCACAGCCGCAACGTGTGGTGGGTGAGCGTGCTGGCGCTGGGCGAGGGCTGGCACAACAACCACCACGCCTTCCCCGCGTCCGCGCGGCACGGCTGGGTGTGGTGGCAGTGGGACCCGGGCTGGCTCTTCATCCGCCTGCTGCGAGCCCTGGGACTGGCGTGGGACGTGCGGCTGCCGTCCCGGGTCCAGTCAAGACCTGCGGCGTGAGGCCCAGCGTGGCCATCTGCTCCGCGTCCCAGGACTCGATGGCGTCCAGGCCCGCGATGTAGCGGCGCTCCTTGTTCTTCAGCGGGTTGCGGATGCTGACGATCTCCGGGCCGGAGAAGAGGATGGTCTGCTTGTAGCGGGGCAGGTCGCTCAGCATCAGCTTGGACGCGTAGTGCCGCGCGATGTTGGGCAGGCTCCCCAGCGTGCGGCACAGCCGCTGGAAGTGCTCCACCACCTCCGACGCGTGCAACTGCTTGGGCCGGTGGCACAGCGTGTAGCCGTCGTAGTCGCGGCTGATGGTGCCGGGCAGGAGCCTGTCTTGCGCCTGGAGCTCGCGGAAGAAGGGCGTCTCCGGGTAGGGGCACACGATGCCCAGGAACGTGACGGAGAAGTACTTCAGGTCCGCCAGGTACTCCGGCAGCCGGTGCAGGTACTCGTTGGTGTCCCCGTCCGAACCGACGATGAGCCCGAAGGAAAGGAGGATGCCGGCGGAGAAGACGCGCCGGATGACGGCGTCCACCTCCGACAGCTTGTTCTGGCCCTTGTTCATCGCCTTGATGGAGTCCGGGTTGAGCGACTCCAGGCCGGTGTAGACGTAGCGGCAGCCCGCCTTCGCCATCAGCTTCACCAGCGACTCGTCCTTGAGCACGTTGAAGGTGAGGGCGCAGCCCCAGGTCTTCTTCAGGGGGATGAGCGCTTCGCACAGCGCGCGCAGGTACTTGGGGGAGCCGCCCAGGTTGTTGTCCAGGAAGACGAACGCGTCCCCCATCAGTCCCAGGAAGTTCGGGTTCCAGCGCATGCGCGTCTGGATCTCGTCGATGACCTCCGGGATGGGCCGGAAGCGGTAGCGCTCGTGGCCCGTGAGCACGCAGAAGTTGCAGGTGAAGGGGCAGCCGCGCGACGCCTCGATGCCGGGCAGGCGCACCTTGTTGTGCGTGAAGTCGATGAGCTCGTAGCGGTACGGCCGGATGGCTGCGGCGCCGTGCGAGGGCAGGCTGTAGCGCGGCTTCAGCTCGCCCTTCTCGAAGTCCGCGATGAGCGCGGGGACGTTGGATTCCGGCTCCCCGGTGATGACCGCGTCGAAGTACTTCGCCGCGTCGTCGGGGAAGTGGCCCGCGTGCCGGCCGCCCGCCACCGTCGTCATGCCACGCTGGCGGAAGAGGGTGGAGAGGACCTTCGTGTGCTCGTAGTACGAGTGCAGGTACGAGAAGAAGACCAGGTCCCAGTGCCGATCCAACGGCAGGTCCGCCTCCTTCTCGTTGAAGATCTCCACCTGCGCGTGCTCCGGGCACAGGCCCGCGATGAGCTCCGGCACGGAGGACTGCATGATGGAGGGTTCCTTGATTCGCAGGCGGGTCGGATGGGTGTACGTGGCGATGATGGCGATGCGCATGCGTGCGGGCCCGGCGACGGCGCGGAAGGAAACGGGCCGCGCCCGTTCGTGAATGCACCTGCCGGACTGCGTCCCCCTTCGTCAGCGGAGGATCACCCGGAGTCCGGGCAGTGGCAAAGGATCTCCGTCGCGCGCGCCGCACTCCGCGTGTTTCCGGTGGCAGCGGACGACCCAGGAGGACCTATCTCGCTTGGGGGGCGTGCTGATAGATATTTGAAACATGGATACTTCTCCCCCGCCAGCCGCCCCGGGTTGGCCGTTTAAACGTTACTTCTGGATTTCCGTCGCGTTCGCGGCGGTGCTGGGCGCGCTGGTGCTGCGCGTGGGCTTCATGCCGGATGACTTCATCTGGCTGGGCGTCTGGGACCACGTGCCGCCGCCCGCTCCGCTGGGCAACACGCCCCTGGACGTGTACCGCACCGCCACCGGCATCCCGGAGCACACGCTGCGGCTGGCGCAGGTGGGCGTCTTCCCGTGGTGGGTGGAGCCCACCGTGCGCGTGGCGTTCTTCCGGCCCCTGGGCAGCCTGTTCTACGGACTGGATCACCTGCTCTACAACCGCGTCGCCGTGGCCTATCAGGTCCACTCGGTGCTCTGGTACGTGGGCATGGTGGTGCTGGCGGGCGTGCTGCTCAAGCGCGTGCTGCCCACGGCGGTGGCGGGCGTGGCGATGTTCCTCTTCGCCATCTGGGGCTCGCACTCCGCGGTGCTGGGCTGGCTGTCCTACCGCAGCGTGGTGATGTCGCTGCTCTTCGGCGTCCTGGGCATCTACTTCCACGTGAAGTGGCGCGAGGAGAAGCGCACGGGCTCCCTGGTGGGCGCGCTGGTGTCCTTCGCGCTGGCGCTCCTGAGCGGGGAGACCATGGTCATCCTCAGCCCGTACGTGCTGGCCTACGAGGCCTTCTCAGGCCCGGGGCAGGCGAAGGACAAGCTCAAGGGGCTCATCCCCTTCGGCGTGCTGATGGCGGGCTACTTCGCGCTGTACCGCGCGCTGGGCTACGGCGCGGGGGGCTCGGACATGTACCTGGACGCGGTGGGGACGCCCGTGGAGTGGTTCAAGGCCATGCTCACCCGCGTCCCGGCCGCCATCGCGGGCCTGACGCTGAACGCGCCCCCGGACTTCATCTTCGACCAGTCCATGGTGCCCCTGTTCACGGTGCTGGGCGCCGTGGGGCTGACGCTGTTCGCGCTGCTCGTGTGGGGCGTGTGGCCCCGGCTGGAGGCCGCGGAGCGACGCACGGTGGGCTGGATGCTGACGGGCGCGTTCGTGTCCACGTGGCTGGCCAACTCCGCGTTCGCCGGCTCGCGCACGCTCATCGTGCCCAGCCTGGGCATGGCGGTGGGCCTGGCCGTAGTGCTGCGCCACGCGTGGCAGGGCCGGGCGCGCACGTTCCGCGCGGGCGCGGTGCTGGCCGGCGCCGCGCTGCTGGCGCTGGTGCACGTCGTGGGCGCCCCCTACATCTGGTGGCAGACCACGGAGGCCTACGCGCAGGCGGACGCCCTCATGGCGCGAGTGCAGATGCGCTACGAGGAGGCCCTGGACGAGTCGAAGCTGCCGGAGCAGCGGCTGGTGGTGCTCAACGCCCCCAACGGCATCATCGGCATCTATGGCTCCGTGCGCTGGTGGTCCACGGGCATGCCGCTGCCGAAGGCCTGGTGGGTGCTGTCCTATTCGCTCAACGAGCAGAAGGTGACGCGCACCGGGCCCAACTCCCTGGAGCTGTCGTTCACCAAGGGCGGCCACTTCCTGGACTCCGTGGAGGAGCGCATCCACCGCGCCGCGCGCCACCCGGTGGCCCAGGGGCAGGAGTTCGACATGAAGGGCCTGAAGGTGCGGATTGAAGAGATGGACGGGCAGTTCCCCACGCGCATCTCCTACACCTTCGACGTGCCGCTGGAGGACCCGTCGCTGAAGCTGGTCCAGTGGCACAACAAGAAGGTGGTGCCCTTCGTCCCGCCGGCGGTGGGCGGGCCGCCGTCGGCCCTCAACGTCCGGTAGGGGAGGGCCGTGGCGCGGGGGGCCTCCCCCGCGCCCGGGCGTGTCTCAGCCCACCAGCCGCACCACCACCAGCGTGAGTCCGTAGACGATGACGGACACCAGCGCGGCGGCGGGGATGGTGAACACCCACGCCCAGATGATGCGGCCGGCGGTGCCCCACTTCACGGCGCGCCAGCCGCGCGTGGAGCCCACGCCGACGATGGCGCCGGTGATGGTGTGCGTGGTGGAGACGGGGATGCCCAGCTCCGCCAGCGCGATGATGGTGACGCCGCCGCCCGTCTCCGCGCTGAAGCCGCCAATGGGCGCCAGCTTCGTGAGGCTGTGGCCCATGGTGCGGATGATGCGCCAGCCGCCGAAGAACGTCCCCATGGCGATGGCCGCGTGGCAGGAGATGATCATCCACCAGTCGATGTGGAACGGGCGGTCGCGCCAGATGGTGCCGAAGAGCACCACCGCGATGATGCCCATGACCTTCTGCGCGTCGTTGGTGCCGTGGCTGAAGGAGAAGATGGCGGACGACACCAGCTGCAGCCGGCGGAACCAGGTGTCCACGCGCAGCGGCGTCTGACGATGCACCGCCCAGGTGCTGGCCACCATCATCGCGATGCCCAGCGTCATGCCGATGAGCGGCGACAGCACGATGAAGGCCGCGATGCGCGCGATGCCGCTGCCCACCAGCCCCTGGAAGCCCAGCACCGGCAGCGTGGCGCCAATCATCCCGCCCGCCAGCGCGTGCGACGACGACGAGGGCAGCCCCCACCACCACGTGAGCAGGTTCCACGCGATGGCGCCGATGAGCGCGGAGAAGATGACCATCAGCACCGCGGTGGGGCCGGCCGCGCGGAGCATCTCGAAGTTGATGATGCCCTTGCCCATGGTGTTGGCCACGTGCACGCCGCCCGCGAAGGCCGCCACGAAGTTGAAGAACGCGGCCCACGCCACCGCCAGGTTCGGCGACAGCACGCGCGTGGACACCACCGTGGCGATGGAGTTCGCCGCGTCGTGGAAGCCGTTGATGAAGTCGAAGACGAGCGCGACGATGACGATGAGGACGACCGCGGCGAGCAGCATCTCAGGAGTGCTCCAGCACGACGCCTTCGATGACGTTGGCCACACCCTGGCACTTGTCGGTGGCCGTCTCGATGAGGTCGAGGATCTCCTTCCACTTGATGATGGTCAGGGTATCCACGCCGCTCTTGAACAGACGGCCCATGCCCGCGCGCAGGACTTCATCCGCCTGCGTCTCCAACTGCTTGATCTCCTTGCAGCCCGCGAGGATCTGCTCCGGCTTCTTGATGAGCCGCAGCGCCGCGACGACCTCCTGCACCTTCTGCGTGGAGAGCACCAGCAGCCGCGCCAGCTCCGTGGCGTCCGGCCGGCTGGATTCAATCTCGTAGTACAGCAGGCGCGCCGCCGCCGCGTTGGTCAGGTCCAGCACGTCGTCGATGCGCGACAGGAGCGTGTGGATCTGCGCCCGGTCGAACGGGGTGATGAACTGCTGGTGGAGGCGGTTGAAGGCCGCGTGGGTGACCTCGTCGCCCCGGTGCTCCACGTCCTTGAGCGCCTGGACGCGCGTGGGCACGTCCCGGTAGTCCGCCAGGAGCTCGTGCAGGAGCTTCGCTCCCTCGACGGTCCTCGCGCATTGCGCGTCGAAGTCGTCGAAGAACTCGTCCGACTTCGGCATCAGCTTTTCGAGCATGGGATCTCCCTCGGCGCCTGGAGGGACAGGCGCGGTCCGCCGCGGGAGGTCGGTGGCGCTTGGGTGTGACGCTCCCGTGACGCGGGGAGTGACTACCCTACCTGGAGAGATTCGCCAGTCTTCCGTGCAAAAACGTACGGATTCCAGGGGGTTGCGCTTGACGCAAGGGGCCGCTCAGACGACGCGGTTGCGCAGCTCCTCGAAGAACCCCACCCACAGCTGCCACATCTCCTCGGCGCCGCGGGTGATGGTGGCCAGCTCCGCGTCGGTGTACTGGAGCCCCACCGTGTGGCCGGCCGTCTCCACGTGGTCAGGCTCCTGCTTCACGTGGATGTCCACCCACGGCAGGGACTTGAGGCCCGTGGTGCGGCGCACCAGCTTGCCCAGCTTGGCCACCATGGTGAGGTCCGCCACCTCCGTGCCGTAGAGGAAGCCCAGGCCGGTGAGGTGGCTCTCCGTGGAGCGCTGGTAGCCGTCGATGAGCCGGCGCGTGGCGGGCGTCATGTCCGCCTCCGACACGCCCGCCTTCGTGAAGCCCGCGTCCGTCATCGTCTGGATGAAGAAGCGCTCGTGCGCGCGCGCCGGGTCTCCCTCGCCCACCTCCTGGTTCAGGATGTGGGTCACCGCCGTCTTCATCTCCATCTGCGGACAGACGGCGATGAGCTTGCTCAGGAAGTTGGGGAAGTAGTGCAGGGGGTGCCACCACTGTCCCAGCACCATCTCCGCCTGATCGTGGCTGAAGGCCTTCTCGTCCACCACCTCGAAGAAACGATGCTTGATGAGCTGCTCACGGTGGGGGTTCTTCGCGAGCGCCGCCTCGATGGTCTGGTTCCGCATTGCCGCCTCCAGGTTGAGGTCCAAAAGGGCTGGGTCGGCGTTTATCACAAGGCAGTGCTGAGATTCTTGGAATAAAAGAAAGACAAGTTCAACGAGACTACGTTGTTTACCGTCAGTGTGGAACGTGCAGGCAGGCGTGGGTGGGCTGTTCGGGGTGGGGGGGGCCGTCCTACAGTCCGAAAATCGGCATTTCTCCCCTGATTCCTCTTGTCGTGGAAGGCGCATGACCCTGTTCCGGCACCCTGAAGATCGCATCCCGGTCCTGATGTTCCTGAGTGTGTTCGCGCTCGACATGACGGTGTTCCTGACGGCGCGAAGCTGGTGGGTGCCGGTGCTGTGGTTCGGGCTGGGCATCATCCCCAAGGGGTGGATCTGCTCGTGGAACCACCACCACCAGCACCTGTCCTTCTTCAAGCACGCGCTGCCCAACCGCCTGTTGGAGATCGTCTTCGGCTTCCAGACGGGCGTGACCTCGCAGGCCTGGTTCCTCCACCACGTGCTGGGCCACCACAAGAACTACCTGGACCAGACGCAGGACGAGTCGCGCTGGAAGCGGGACGACGGCTCGACGATGGCGGAGCTGGAGTACTCGCTGAGCACGGCGCTGACCGCGTACCCGCGCGCGTTCCAGGTGGGCAGGAAGCAGCACCCCAAGGCGCTGCGCGTGTTCGTGTGGATGGCCGCGCTCCAACTGGTGCTGCTGGCGGGGCTGTTCTGGGTGAACCCCTACAACGCGCTGTTCGTGTTCCTGTTGCCCATGGCGGCGTCGCTCTACGTGACGGTCTGGGCCACATACTTCCACCACGTGGGCCTGGACACCGCCAACCACTCGGAGGCCTCGTACAACATCCTCCACAAGGGCTACAACCTGATGACGGGCAACCTGGGCTACCACACCGCGCACCACACGCGGCACGGGCTGCACTGGTCCAAGCTGCCGGAGCTGCACGCGCAGCTGGCGCGGGACATCCCCGCGAACCTCTACCGTCAGCCGGGCATCCCGTTCGTCTGGCGCGGCTCGGAGGAGAAGCTCGTGCTGAGCGAGCGCGAGGTCGAAACGCTCGCCGGCGGGCCCGTGGCCGACGGCGGGGAGAAGCTGGCCGCCTAGCGGTCCGGCGTCCCCGGGAACGCTTCGGCCGGAAGCACTGCTTCCGGCCGAAGGCGCCGCGCTACTGCGGCTGCGTCGTGCGGTTCGCCGCGATGTTGATGACGTTGAGCAGCAGGTCCTTCACGCGGCGGGGCTTGTTGCCGCCGTTGTCCTCGATGATCTTCTCGATGTCGTCATCCTGCCGGTGGTACTCGGGGATGAGGTCGCCGCCGCCCTCGGGGTTGGACAGGCCCTCGAAGAGGAAGAGGACGTCCTCGCCCTTGCGCCCGAAGGACGCGCCGTCCTGCCGGTCGCGGTAGACGTTGATGTCGCGGTTGATGCGGTCGAACGGATCCGCCAGCTGCTGGTTCGCCTGGTCCACCACGTCGCGGAAGTAGTTGGGCTGGCCCTTGGTGTTGGTGTCCACCACGGACAGGCGCTGATCATCCCAGCGGCCCACCATGTCCGTGTTGATGACGCCGGCGATGTTCTTCAGCTCCACGCCGGGGATGGGGTGGTCCACGAAGTACTGCGAACCCACCAGCCCCTTCTCCTCCGCGCCCGTCCAGACGAACAGCACGGAGCGGTCCAGCTTGCCGTTCTTCGCGGCCTCCGCCAGCTCCGGCACCGCCGCCATCAGCACCGCGCTGCCGGACGCGTTGTCGTCCGCGCCGTTGTAGGCGTTGCCCTTGCGGTCCACGCCCACGTGGTCCAGGTGGGCCATCACGACAATCACCTCGTCCTTGTGCGGGCCGGTGCCGGGCAGCATGGCCATCGTGTTCACGGCCTGGCCCGTGGCGGTGGCCACCTGCTTGAGCTCCTCCACGCCGCGCTGCTTGCCGGAGCGCGCCGGGACGGCGCTCTGTCCCGCCGCCTTCATCGTCTGCTCGTACTGCTGGTTGAGCAGCTTCAGCGTGTCCTTGGGCATCTTCTCGTCCAGGTAGAAGCCCTCCTGGAACGTCTCGTGGCCGAACTGCTTGTGCTCGGCGTGCCCGGCATGAGCCGCGCCCGCCGCCTCGCCGGCCTTGTCCGCGCCCAGCCAGGAGTAGACGTTGAACTTCTGCTGGAAGGGGTTCTCCGGGTTGTTGGAGTTCGGCCCCACGAGCCCGTACTTCTCCGCGTGCGCCTGCACGTAGGCGGAAGCCGCGTCCAGGCCCGCGGAAGGGCTGTCACGCCCCTTCAGCGCGTCCGACGCCAGGTACTCGATGTGCTTCATCGGATCCGAGTCGTCCGACACGGGCGGCTCGGTGGGGGCCTCCGGCGGCACCGGCGGCGTGGTGGCGGGCGGCGGCAGCGACAGCACCGGCGGCGGCGCCGGCAGTTGCGGCAGCTTGGACCCGGGACGCGCGCCGGAGGACTCGAAGCCGTCCTTCCACGCGATGGGGCGGTTGCGCGTCTTCGCCTCCGCGCTCCGGGTGTCCTGCGACGACAGCCGCGAGACGGAGGTGAGGGGACGCGAGCTGTCGTTGATCTTCGAGGCCATGGTGGGGGAGTCCGGGGGAGGAACCGCGCTCCCCAGATTATCCGACCGCCCCGGTCAGGAGTTGTGCGCCACGGCAAAGTTCCGCCCGCGCGCGGTTCATTCCCTGAATCCAGGTTTCACGAGCACGCCCGCGCGTGAGACGCCCTGCCGCTCCGCGTGAGACCGGGACCGTCACACGGAGCATGTTTCATGTAACATGAAACGCTACTCTTGTTTTCTCATGCAATGAATTGCAAGAGTGAAAATAGACGGACTTCGGGTGTTGGCGCGCGGAGTGCAGTGGGGTCGCGGGCAGTCCACCCCCACACCAAGAGGTAGTGCATGCACCTGAAGATGACGGGTTCCCTGCTGGCGTCCCTGCTGTTGAGCATGACGGGTTGCGCGGGCGGCGACGACAGCCAGTCCGCCGGTTCGCTGAGCGCGCAGGAGTCCGCGGCGTCCCAGTGTGTGAAGAAGTTCGACGGCATCACGACGTGTGCGTTGGGCCGGGCGAAAGTCGACTCCGTCGCGGACGGGCTGGCGGTGTCGGGGTTGCTGACCCAGAAGGACGGCGTCTCCAGCAGCTTCGCGCAGGCCGTGAAGTGGGAGCAGCGCGTGGCGATGAGCCTGGGCGCGCAGGGCGGCTACCAGCTGGCCGCGCGCGATGGGGATCAGGTCGTCAGCACGCTGAAGGTCACCCCGGGCCGTGAGGCGAACTCGGTCAACATGCTGCCCACGTTCACGGGCTCGCCGGGCGGCTCCGCGTACCGGATGAACGTCTACCTCGGCGGCGTGCTCCAGGGCTCCAGCCCGCAACCGGCCGGGATGATGATCGTCTTCCACAACTTCAGGGACTTCCTCCGCTGGGCGGAGATGCACCACTTCTTCCTGAACGACTTCGACATCGACGGGCTGTCCACCGGCTCCGCGGAGACGAACGTGGGCGCGTGCGTGTGGCGCCTGGACGCGGAGAAGAACACCTTCACGGTGGACATCAACGGCAAGTCCATCACGGGTGACTCGGTGGAGTTCATCGAGACCATCGCGGATGGCGCGTACCCGTACCGTCATTTCACGGGCATCGACACGAACGCCATCGCCGGCCAGTACACCATCCGGTCGGAGTCCATCACTCAGCCCACGGGCGTGAAGTAGCAGGGAAGACGTGCCGGACGGGGGCTTTCCGCATCCCGTCCGGCGTCGTGCCGCTAGCGTCCTCCGGAGACGGAGGACGTGGGCGTCGCCACGTTGCGACCGCTGCCGCCCACGCCGGTGGCGGGGCTCACCGTGGGCGTGCGCGTGGCCTCCAGCGGGGCCTTTCGCGCCGGCGCGAAGGAGGCCGGGACTTCGTTCGCGTAGAGCAGCTTGTAGGCGCTGTAGCTGCTGAGCACGCGCTTCACGTAGTCGCGCGTCTCGTCGAAGGCGATGTGCTCCACCCACTCGTCCATCTCCGCCTGGGGCAGGGCCTTGCGCCAGCGCTCCACTGCCGCGGGGCCCGCGTTGTAGGCCGCCACCGCGTAGGCGGGGTTGCCGTCGAAGTGCTTGAGCAGCGAGCCCAGGTACGCCGCGCCCAGCCGGATGTTCTGCGCGGGCTGGAGCAGCGACGACACCTCGAACGAGGCCAGCTTGAGCGAGTCCGCCACCTGCTGCGCCGTCTGGGGCATGAGCTGCGCGAGCCCCAGCGCCCCGGTGGAGGAGCGCGCGGTCGGGTTGAACCGGCTCTCCTCGCGGATGAGGCCCTGCAGGAGGTCCGGATCCACGCGCGCGGCCTTCGAGTAGCTCTGGATGAGCGGCCGGAACGCGAGCGGCCACGTCGCCTCCCACACCGGGCGGGACGCGGCGCTCAAGGGGCCCGCGGCCTCCTGGCGCAGCGTCACGCGGGCCACCTGCCGCGTGGCCCGGCCCCGGCCGGTGCGGCGCATGGTCTGGTAGAGCAGCCGCGCGGGCGCCTCCGCCAGGCCGCGCGTGTCCACCGCGAGCAACTCCTCCACCACGCCCGGCTGTCCCAGGCGCAACAGCTCCACGCCCGCCGCGAAGCGCGGATCCTTCTGGAGCGCGCCCGGGGGCAGGGGCCAGACCTCGTCGTTGGCCGGCGCGGCGGTGTTCAGCGTCTTCGCGGGGACGGCCTGCGCGGCGGCCTCCGTCAGCCGTGCCAGCCGCTCCGGCGCGTGCCGCGCCAGCCGCGTGCGGGAGAGCAGCCCGTACCAGGCCGTGGGCCGCTCGGTGGCGATGAGCTCATAGCGCGCGAGCGCCGCGTCCAGCGCGCCGCCGTTCTCCTGGACCCGCGCCTGCCAGTAGCGCGCGCGCCACAGGGCCTCGTCGGTGCGCGCGGCCTCCGGCAGCTGCTCCACCGCCATCAGCGACGCCAGGCCCGGCTGCGTCTCGCCCTGGCGCAGGTGCAGCCAGAAGGCGCGGAAGAGGGCCTCGGCGGCGAAGTTGCCGGCGGAGTAGCGCTTCGCCAGCGCCTCGTAGTTGCGCAGCGCTTCGTCCGCGCGGCCCAGGCGCTGCTGCGTCCACGCCTCGAAGAACAGCGCGTCGTCCGCGTAGCCGTGCTCCGGGTAGTCGCGCGCCAGCGTGGCGTAGGTGTCCACCGCGGCCTCCGGCTGCACCACCGACTGCGAATAGGCGAGCAGGTAGAGCGCCTGCGGCCGCTGCTCGGGCGACTGGCACTCGCGCGCCACGGGCTCCAGCACCTGGATGGCGCGGCGGTGCTGGCGCTCCTTGCGCAGGGCGCGGCCCAGGGTGAGCTGGGCGCGGCAGGCCATTTCATCCGGGAGCTCCGTGCGGGGGCCTGAGCGGGCCAGCATGTTCATGGCCGCGACGTTCTGGTGCAGCTCCACCAGCGCCTCCGCGCGGCGCACGCGCCACTTCATGGGCAGGGGCAGGTCGCGCAGCATGGCGCGCGCGCGGTCCGCCTCCCTGGACAGCGGCGCGGTGGCCCAGACCTCCAGCAGCGCGCGGTGCTCCGCGTTGTACTGCCCCGCCGCGCGCGCCAGGTCGCAGTACGCGAGCAGCGCCTTCATCCGAAGCGCATCCGGGCCGCGGGCCTGCCGGCTGTCGATGAACTCCTGGAGCGCGGCCAGCGCCTCCGGGATGCGCAGCTGCTTCTTGAGCACGCGCGCCATGGTGAAGCGTGCCTCGGGGTAGAGCGGGGAGCCCGGGCTCACCGCGCCGTACTGCTCCGCCGCGCGCAGCGGCTTGTGCAGCCGCTCATGCGACTGCGCGGCCCGCATCAGGCAGTGGTCGCGCAAGGGGACGTAGTCCTCCGCGAGCGCGGTGAACTCCGCGGCGGCGGTGGTGAAGTCGCGCGCGAGGAACGCGCTCTGGGCCTGGAGGAAGCGGCCGGGCAGGGAAGGGGGGGACTCCGTGGCGAGCAGCGCCCGCGCGGACTTGTACCGGCCCCGGTCGAACTCCGCCTTCGCCTTCGCCAGCAGGCCGTCGGTGAAGTAGGGCGCCAGCCGCTCCGGCCCGAAGGCCTCCGCCGTCACCTCGTCCTGGGAGGGCTGCGCCGTCGGCGTGTCGAGCAGGGCCTCCAGCTTCTCTTCCGACATCACGTCGCCGGAGTCGTCCTCACCCGGCGCCTGCGCCCACGCGGCGCCCGGAGCCCACAGGCCCGCGCAAGCAAGCAAGACCGCAGCTGTTCCTCGAAGTCCGTCCATGCCAGCCCTCGTTCGTCCGCCAGGGACCCGGATGGATTGGCACTGCCGGTGCGCTTGGGACCTGTCCGGCTGACTGCTCGCCAGGCGCGCGTTGGCTTTCGTGCATCCCGCCCCAGGCACACATCCGGTGCGTTGCACGAAAGCCAACGGCCCGGCGGCCGCTCGACTGGTATCTGGGGTGCTACATACCCAGGGGCGCCTGCCTGCTGTCGAGCGGCCTGGAGCCCGGCCACGTCGAACCCAGCGGAAACGTGGACGAACCCCTGCACCGCGCAGGTGCCGTCGCTGACCGTGGCTGGCGTCTGCCTTTGAGGCCCGCGCCCGGTGGACGGAACGTTGACAAGGTGCGTCTGCGACAGGGCGTGAGGGCTTGTTACACGTGATACATGAGGGGAAGGAATGTGAGGCATTGCGTCCTCTTGCAGCCGGCGTGCTTGTAGCTTTACCGTGCGCCTGCTGCCCTCCCCCGGACATCCATGGCCACTCCGAGTCTCCCGTCGTCGAGTGTCGCGCTTGAAGCAAGACCCCCTCTGGCCCGCGTCTGGTGGCTCGCGCTGCGGCCCAAGACGCTGACCGCCTCCATCGCGCCCACGGTGCTGGGCTGGGCCTTCGCCCACGCGGAGGGCAGCTGGCGGCCGGTGCCCGCGCTCACGTTCCTGGTGGGCTTCGTGCTCATGCAGATCGTCAGCAACCTGGTGAACGACTACGCGGACTTCGAGCGCGGCGCGGACACCGAGGCGCGCCTGGGGCCGGCGCGCGTCACGCAGAAGGGCTGGCTGTCCGCGCGCGAGGTGGCGACGGCCGCGGCGCTGGCGTTCACCGGCTCCTCGCTCGCGCTGCTGCTGCTGACGCAGGCGGAAGGGTGGACGGTGTTCGCGGGCGGCGCCTTCTGCCTGGCGGGCGCGGTCTTCTACTCCGCGGGCCCCATCCCCCTGGGCTACCTGGGGCTGGGGGACGTGCTGGTGCTGATCATCTTCGGGCTCTTGGGGGTGAGCGGCAGCTACGTCGTGCTCACCCACCACGTCACGCCGGCCGTGCTGCTGGCGGGGCTGTCCATGGGCCTGTTCTCCGCCGGCATCCTCGCGGTGAACAACCTGCGCGACCGCAAGACGGACGTCGTCGCCGGCAAGCGCACGCTCGTGGTGCGATTCGGCCAGCGCTTCGGGCAGTGGGAGTACACGCTGGCGGTGGGCGGCGCGTTCGTGCTCCCGGTGCTCGCCTGGCTGGCGCTGCCGGAGCACGCGGGGGGCTGGCTCTTCACGCTGGCGGCCCTGCCGCTCGCGGTGAAGCAGATCCGCGCCATCTGGCGCGAGGACGGCGGGGCGCTCAACCCGCACCTGGGCAAGACCGCGGCGCTGGGGCTCGTCTTCGCGCTGCTCCTGTCCGCGGGCCTCAGCCTCTGGCCCCAGACGACGCCCTGAGTCAGGCGCGGCGGGCGCCCCAGCCCCCCTGCGCGATCTGAAGTCCGCGAATTGCGCGGACTCTCATAATGTGGTCAGTTCGATGCGATGAGGTGTTCTCCTCCCAACCCTTCCTGGACCTCACCGTCTCCGCGTGGCGGAGCGTTGGCGGCGTCGGGAAGGGTGGGACGCGTGGGCCCGCGCGTGAGGACACCTGCTCCCTTTCCTTCCCCCGTCTGCCTCCGGCCTCGTCTTCCATGAATCGCTCAATCCTGTTGAAGAGCGCGTGGTGCGCCCTGCTGGTGCCCCTGCTGTCCTGCAACCTCCTCAAGGTCACTGACGACGAGGGGTCCACCACGGGTCGCGGCGCCAAGCGGTTCGACCCCTACCAGGGGCTCAACTCCGGCGCGATCCGGCTCAGCCTCCAGTACATCAACGGCTGCGCCTTCCTGCCCAACGGGCAGATGGTGGCGAAGAACGGCGTGCCCGTCCCGTACCCGGACGTGTGCATCACGCCGCTGGCGCCCAACCCGCTGACGCTGTCGCCTCCCACCGGGACGCTGCAGATCCTGTCGGACAACCAGTACTTCCTGAACCAGTTCTCCGTGTCGGAGACCGTGGTCAACCAGCACAACAACCCCAACGACCTGACGGCCGCGCTGTCGTGGATCAAGACCCAGACGGTGTTCGCCGGCCTGGACTGGACCAACGTCAACCAGGGCCCGGACGAGTGGAGCTTCTACAGCCTCGCGGGGGCCGTGGAGGACTGCTGGACGCGCGAGGTGCTGTTCGGCAACGCGAACTGGCAGAAGGTGAAGGACGACACCATCACCGTGGAGGTGCTGGACGAGACGGGCACCTCGCGCGCGAGCCAGACGTACCTGCGCTCGGAGCTGCTGGCCTCCTCTCCCTACGCCGGCCACAGCCGCTTCGCCTGGCGGTCGGAGAACCTGAAGCCGCCGCGCTTCCCCGGCGACAAGGACCCCGGTACCGTGACGGGCTTCCCGGGCGGCCTGGACCAGAGCCCCACCACCCGCACCGTCGCGCGCGTGGACATGGTGGGCAGCACCAACCCCTTCAAGGTGCTGCGCATCCCGCGCCTGTCGGGCCCCGGCGCGCTCAAGGCCACCTGGAGCCAGCTGCCGGACAAGCCGTTCTACTTCCCGGTGACCTACGTCATCCCGGATGACCGCCCGTCCACCTGCACCGACGACGCCGGCAACCCGGTGCAGTGCAGCCCGGGCCTGGACTCGCGGCTGGTGTTCTCGCCCCCGAAGGAGGGCAGCTTCTACAAGCCCGGCGAGGACGTGAGCCTCTACGTGGACCTGCGCGACAGCGCGGGCGCCCACCTGCACTCCAAGGACCTGCTGCCCAGCGCGCGGCAGATCATCGCCGGCCAGTCCAACGGCATCCAGACGTTCGTGCCCGGCGTCATCGCGTCCGTCATGGAGAACGACTCCATCTCCAACGTGGCCATCGCGGGCCCGCTGCAGGACCTCCAGGTGCTGGGCAACCCCAGCGACGAACCCCAGTTCTTCGCCAAGCCGTTCCCGTTCGCCCTCTACGATGACGCCACGCTCACGGGCCTGACGCCGGGCCTCATCGACTACCAGTGGCCCACGCGGCAGACGTTCACGCTGCCGGCGAACGCGAAGCCGGGCACCTACGTGGCGCTGGTGAAGTTCAACCGCGCGTCCATGGGCGAGCGCGTTGCGAAGCTCAACCCGTTCTTCTTCCAGGTGGGCCAGGACGAGCCGACGACGTACCCGGGCAACGTGGGCAACTGCCAGATCTGCCACCGCGGCGTGCTGTCGCTGGACAACCTGCGCCACGGCCTGTCGGTGGACCACATCGAAAGCTGCAAGGTCTGCCACCACTACGACACGGACACGGTGGGCCGCACGCAGGAGATGGTGCACCGCATCCACATGAACTCGCCCAGCTACCCGGCGAACCGCGCGGACTGCACCGTGTGCCACCTGACGCGCAAGAGCACGGAGCGGCCCAGCCTGGCGCTGTGCGGCTCGTGCCACATCTCCCAGCACGGTGACGAGTTCTTCCAGATCGCCTTCAACCAGCGCGGCACGCCCAGCAAGTTCGGCAACTGCGCGCAGACGTGCCACGGCGGCGATCAGCTCCCCGCCGGCCACATCCTCCCCGTGAAGTAGGGGATGCGACCCGCCATGCAAAAAGCCCTCTTCGTCGGAACGCTGCTCGGCGCGGCCCTGCTGAACGCCGCCTGCACGGAATCCTCCAACTCGCCCGCGTCATCCACCTTCACGCCGCGCCCCACCTACGAGAACCGCGAGCCGGAGGGCCTCTCCTCCCGGCTGACCGGCTTCACGGTGGATCCGGAGGCCTACTTCATCAACCTGGCCAACTGCGCGCCGCCGCCCGCGCAGTGCGCGCTGCCGCCGCTGTACGCGGAGTTCAGCCCGCTGCTCCAGCGCGCGGTGGTGCGCAACGCGCCCATCACCCTGCAGGACACGGTGCCGGACCCGGCCACGGGCCGGCCGCCCGACCCGGCACCGCCCACGCTGTCCAGCGCCGCTGGCCTGTGGACCCTGGACAAGGTGCCCACGCGGCGGGGTCCGCCGTTCTTCGTCCTGTCCCCGGGCGGGCCGTCCGCGCAGGTCAAGCTGGCCAACGACGTCCCGGCGCCGTTCCCGCTGCCGCCCGTGGCCGAGGGCAACTACCTGCCCACGCTGACCATCCGCCCGGTGGTGCCGGCGCACAGCGCGTGCGTGGGCCTGGAAGCGCTCCAGGTGAGCGACAAGGGCATCATGGAGGCGGTGGCGAAGTACCTGACCCTCACCGACGGCACGTCCGTGACGGTGGCGGACCTGCTCAACCCGGCCCGCTTCGGCGGCATCACGGTCTTCTGGCTGTACCGCCCGGGCTTCCCGGTGTTCCGCGTGCCCGCGTCCAACACCACCGTGGAGGCCTCGTCCGGCCGCGTGCTCAACATCGAGTGGGCGCCCGTCGGCGCGCTGCCGCCGCCGCTCGTGCCCTTCCAGTCCACGCGTGGCTTCTTCATCCCGCCCGGTCCGCCGGCGCCCAACAGCAGCCTGGGGCTGGTGGCCATCGTCCACCCGCCGCTGATGGGGCCGCCGGGCAACGTGACGTACACGGCGAAGGACGCCACGACGAGCGTGCCGGAGAACCGCCCCTGGTCGCTGATGCCGCTCGCGCTCCCGCAGATCCCTGGCCTCGTCACGTTCGCGGGACTGCAGATGTCGCCCGCGGTCCCGTCCAAGACGCCCTCGATTCCCCCGCCCAGCACCTGCCTGCCTGGGCAGTAGCCGCCGCACCCGTCTCAACGCCTGCGCTCCGTCCACCCCTCCCCGTGGGGAGGCCGGAGCGTCCGTGTTTCGTCCCCGTTCGTCCGGAGCAACGTTCCCCATGATGAAGAAGATCCTGCTGGCCATTGGAGTGCTGGTCGCCCTGGTCTTGATTGGCGCGGGTACCGCCATGGGCGTGGCCACCCACAAGATCAACAAGACGTATGACTATGTGGCGCTGCCCAACATCACGCGCGACAGCTCGCCGGAGGGCATTGCCCGCGGTGAGCAGGTCTTCCGCGCGGTGTGTGGCGAGTGTCACGCGGGCGGTGGCAACACCAAGCCCGTGGGCGGTCGGATGCACGACTTCCCGCCCGACCTGGGCACCTTCTACTCGGCGAACATCACGTCCGACATGGAGAAGGGCGTGGGCGCCTGGACGGACCAGGAGATCGCCCGCATGGTGATCAACGGCATCGACAAGAGCCACCACTTCCGCCCCATGCCCCCGTTCCCCAACATGGGTGACAAGGACATCGCGGCGGTCATCGGCTTCATGCGCTCCGGGCACCCGGACTTCGCGCCGGAGAAGGCCCAGCCGCCGCGCTCCGAATTGACGCCCCCGGGCCGGATGGTGTTCGCGTTCGCCATGGGCATCAACGACAAGAGCCGCACGGAAGCCGTGCCCGTGCCCGTGAAGGCGGCGGACTCCGTGGAGTACGGCCGCTACCTGGCGGGCAGCGTCTACGACTGCGTCTTCTGCCACTCGCCGGGCTTCGACGGCAGCGCGGTGAAGCTGCAGCACCCGGACACCGTGCTGAGCGGCGGCTTCGAGTTCGACCTCACGCCGCTGGGCGGCGAGGGCAAGCTGCTGTCGCCCAACATCACCGTCAGCGAGACGGCCGGCATCGGCAAGTGGACGCTGGATGAGTTCAAGCACGCCATGGTCACCGGCGTGACGCCGGGCGGCTACATCCTGCGCCCGCCCATGCCCAAGTACCGCTACGCGGACGACGTGGAGCTCGCGGCCCTCTACACCTTCCTGCGCTCCATGAAGCCCAACGACAAGGTCGTCCCGCCCCCCAGCGGTGGCCGCCCCAAGGCGGAGCCCTCCGCCGACCCGGAGAAGATGTTCAGCTCCCTGGGCTGCGCCACCTGCCACGCCCCCGGCAAGGCCTACGAGGCCAAGCTCCAGGGCGCCAAGGGCAAGGCCCCCGAGGAAGTGGCGAAGTGGATCCGCAACCCGGAGTCCTTCAAGCCCGGCACGCAGATGCCCACCTACGAGACCCTCGTCGACGAGAACAACGCCCTGGCGCTCGCGAAGTACGTCCTGGGCAAGACGGGCGGCAGCGTCAGCGAAGGCACCGCCCCCTGAGTTTGACGAAGTTGTGACAAAGCCCCCGCGTGAGTGTCGACACGCGGGGGCCGTTGAAACAGTTCCCCACTTCCGGGGTGGGCCGCTGTCACAGGATGTGCAGGTTGATATAAGCTTTCATGCGAAGTCGTTCCCCCACCCCGCGGAGCGTCATTCCATGACTGTTTCACCGGCCTCCCCCTCGTCCCACCACAAGCAGCGTTCGAAGCCCGTCCACCTCCATGAGACGAAGGCGCCGGACGCGCAGGGACCCATCCAACTGGATGACGTGCTCTGGAACCCCGTCGACGCCGAGGAGGCGCTGGAGGGGCTGGAGAAGATCCTCGGCCGGCTGAATGCGCGCAACGACTCACGCGCCATCTTCCTGGACATCTACGCCATCGTGACCCGGAAGGTCGTCCACCTGCTGAGCCGGCCGGACGCGGGGGGCTTCCTGGAGCCCGAGTGGCTGTCCCACCTGACGGGCCGCTTCGCGGAGGAGGCGCTCATCGCGGTGCGCGACTCGCTGAAGAACCTGCCGCTGCCCACCGCGGCGTGGCGCTTCGCGACGCACTACCCGGCGCAGGGGCTCACGCAGCCGTATCAGGACGCGCTCTTGGGCGTGAGCGCCCACATCAACCACGACCTGGGAATGGTCGTCTACGACAACATCGCGCACCAGTCGCCGCCGGCGGATGCGCGCCGCATGGCGCGCTACCGGCACGACTACTTCCACGTGAACGAGATCCTCCGCTCGTGCATCCCGGAGTGCCTGGACCTGCTCGCCGAGCGCTATCACTGCACGTCCACGAAGCTGCTGCTGAAGGTGCCCTTCAGCCGCCCCGTGGTGGAGCGGGCCGTGATGCAGATGCTCATCGTCTGGCGGCAGCGCGTCTGGGAGAACGTCGTCGCGATGCTGGAGGCGCAGACGCCCGAGGAGTACCAGGCCGTCGTGGAGCGCGTGCGCACGACGTCCGGCCGCATTGCCCAGGCGCTGTGCGCGGACAAGGCGCTATGGCGGACGGTGCGCGGCGAGGCGCCGCCCTTCAGCCTGGACCTGCCGCCGGAGGCGTGGCCCGGCGTGGTGCCGCCCGCGCCGGACGCGGACGTGGCCGTCAACGCCCGCGCCAGCTAGCGGGCCGCCTCAGGAGGGCGTGACTCCGGCCACGAGGTAGAAGCGCAGCTGGCCGGAGTTGACGCCGTATGCGACGTCCACGCCCAGCAGGGGCAGCACGACGTTGTTGAGGTACAGCCGCAGGCCCGCGCCCACGCCCTGGGCCACGGTGACGGCCGGCTGTTCTGGCGAATACGACTCCGGCAGGTAGCCGCGGATGTTGCGTCCCCTGGCGTCGAAGAGGATCCCGTCGGAGGGCAGGTCCCGCCACGCGATGGCGCCCGTGTCGGAGAAGCCCACGCCGCGGAAGGCCAGCGACTTCACCTTGAAGAGGGGGAAGTGGTACTCGGCGGTGAAGGTGAGCCGGGTGTCGCCGCGGAACTGCCGGTACTGGAAGCCGCGCAGCGTGGTGCCGCCCATCACCAGCTCCTGGTGGAAGGGCAGGTCCTTGCCCACGGCCAGCTCGCCGCGCAGCACCAGGTTGTGCTCGCTGAAGAAGCGCAGTCCCTGGCGGTAGAGGATGCCGAACTTGCGGTAGCGGAACTCGCTCCACACGCCCGGGACGGACACCTCGTAGGAGCCCTCCAGGTTGAGCCCCTCCGTCACCGCGTGCAGCGTCTGGCGCGAGTCCAGGCCCACCATGAAGCGCAGCGACGTGTCGCGCAGGGACGGGCCGGTGGAGAACGCCTGCGACGTCACCGGCTTCTTCGGATCCGGAGCCTGCGCGTCGATGCTGGACAGGCGGTACTTCGCCGCCGCGCGGACGCGCTCGAAGAGGATGAAGCCCAGCTCGGAGCTGAGGGACGCGGAGTTCATGCGCGTGCGCCGGAGGATCTCCGGGTCGTCCTGGCTGGCGTCCGGACTGTACTCGTCCACGCGGTCGCTGCGCAGCTGCCCCTCCAGGCTGAACTTGAGCTGCGGCAGGCCGAAGAGGATGGGGTCCAGGAAGCCCACGTACACGCCGCTCTCGCCGGTGCTCACCTGCGCCGCGACGGCGAGCTTCTTCGCGCGACCGCCCAGGTTGTTCTCCGCGTAGAGCAACCCGCCGCCGGTGTTCGCGGAGGACAGCGCCACCGTGGGGGCCACGACCCACGACGCCTTGTCCTTCACCCGCAGCACCAGCCGCACGCGCCCGTCGGGCAGGGGCTCCGTGCTCACGTGCACGTCCTGGAACAGCCCCGTGGCCAGGAGCCGCCGCTCCACCTTCTCCAGCTCCTCGCTGTCCACCTCGTCGCCCACGTCCAGCTGCCCGAACGCGCGCACCGTCGACGACGTCGTCTTGTTCGCGCCCTCCACCGTCACCTCCGCCACCTCCGGGCGGTGGAGCGCGGGCACGGGCGTGTCCTCGTCGGCGTGGGCCAAGGGGGCGGCCAGGCCCGTCAGGGCCACGGCGAGCAGGGACAGGTGAGGGCGGAAGCGGGGGCGCGGCACGCCCTGCTCATACCGCACGGTCCACGGGCCCCGGCTGTTTCAGCGGGTGTCGGCCGGCTCGGGCGCGCGATGCTCAACGTTTGCGCCCGGTACGCTCGGCGCCGGGCCGACAGTGCGCCCTGGAGGACAGTGGCCACCGCGCCCGCGGGAGGCCCCCTTGCTGATGAAGGGGCACCCTGCGCGCGGATATATTATCCTCATCATCTGGATATGCACCCATCTTGGAGGGACGCGGGCATGGCTTCGACGGAAGAGGGTGGGCGGCAGGCGTTGTTCCTGGACGACCTGTCGGTGGGGCAGAAGTTCATCAGCGGCACGCACGCGCTGGACGCGGCGCAGATCATCGCCTTCGCGCGGGAGTTCGACCCGCAGGGCTTCCACCTGGATGACGCCGCGGCGAAGGAGACGCTCTTCGAGGGGCTGGCGGCGAGCGGCTGGCACACGGCGGCCCTCACCATGAAGCTCAACGTGCAAAGCGGACTGCCCTTCAAGGGCGGCATCGTGGGGGCGGGCGGGGACATCCGCTGGCCCAGGCCCACGCGCCCGGGGGACGTCCTTCACGTGGAGAGCGAGGTGCTGGAGATCATCCCGTCGCGGACGCGGCCGGACCGGGGCATCGCCACCGTGCGCAGCGAGACGCGCAACCAGAAGGGCGACGTGGTGCAGGTGCTGGTCGCGAAGCTGGTGCTGCCCCGCCGCCCGGCGAGCGGCTGAGCGGGACGGGACGCTTTGCGTCAGCGCGGGTGGAGGCTACCGTGCGGCCCGTTTCTGTCCGGGTCCCCGTCCCGCTCCCGAGGAGTCCTTCGCATGTCCCGCGGCACCCCTGACTTCGACCTGGCTTCCGTGGACGTGGAGGGCTTCTACCGGGAGCTGAAGGAGCTGCGCGCCCGGCTGGACGCGGACCTGGGCGAGTCGGACGCGGCGCACCTGCGGAAGCTGGAGCGCTGGGGGAAGGTGGCGTCGGTGCTGGGCGTGGCCACGGCGTGGATCGCGCCCAACCCGCTCTCCGCGGTGGCGCTGGGGCTGGGCCGCTCCACGCGCTGGCTGCTCATGCACCACGTGGGGCACCGGGGCTATGACCGCGTGCCGGGCATGCCCGCGTCGCGCACCAGCAAGGGCTTCGCGAAGGGCGCCCGCCGGTTCGTGGACTGGCTGGACTGGATGCTGCCGGAGGCGTGGGTCTTCGAGCACAACGTGCTGCACCACTCGCACACCGGCGAGGAGGCGGATCCGGACCTGCTGGAGCGCAACGCGGAGGGCTCGCTGCGTGACAACAGCCGGTCGCTGCCCCTGCGCTACGTGCAGCTGGCGCTCCTGGCCGTCACCTGGCGCGCGAGCTACTACGCGCCGGAGACGCTGGGCTCGCTGCGCCGCAAGGGGCGGCGCGAGGGTGGGGCGCTGACGCGCGCGGAGCTGTGGGAGCTCTTCACGCGCTGCTACCTGCCGTACGCCACCGTCTTCTTCGGGCTGTACCCGGCGGCGTTCCTGGTGCTGGGACCGTGGGCGGCGTTCAGCGTGTTCTGCAACTCCGTGCTGGCGGACGTCGTCACCAACCTGCACACCTTCTTCGTGGTGGGGCCCAACCACACCGGCGAGGACCTGTACCGCTTCGACTCCGCGCCCGCGAACAAGGCGGAGCGCATGGTGCAGCAAGTGGTGGGCAGCGCGAACTACCGCACCGGCGGCGACCTCAACGACTACGCCCACCTGTGGCTGAACTACCAGATTGAGCACCACCTCTGGCCGGACCTGCCGATGCTGAAGTACCGCGAGGCGCAGCCGCACGTGCGCGCCCTCTGCGAGAAGTACGGCATCCCGTATGTGCAGGAGAGCGTCTGGACGCGCGCGCGGAAGATGGTGGACGTCGTCGTGGGCAAGACGTCCATGAAGCGGCTGGTGAAGGCCGCGGCGCCGGCCATGTCCGCCGCGGACGCACGGGCGGAGGCCTCCGCGGCCTAGCGTCAGGCGGGCGGCGCGCGACGGCGGCGAGGCAGCGGGGCGAGCGCCACGGGCGTCGCCTCCGCGGTCGTGGCCTCCTGGCGGACGGCCTCCGCGTTCACCACGCGCACGCCGTCGGGTTGAACGGGCAGGCCCAGCGTCTCCACGAACAGCCGGTAGCTCTCCTCCAGGCGGCGGTGCAGGGCGCTGAAGGTCTGGTGCGCGGTGCCGGGCATGTCCTCGGTGTACGTGAAGTACCAGCGCAGTTCGTCCAGGCGCCCGTAGAAGTGGTCCACCACCGCCTGCTCCTGTTCGGAGAGGTGGATGAGCTGGGCGAAGGCGCCGTCCGCGTAGCGTGAGGCCACCGTCTCCACCAGCGGGTCGCGGCTGCGCAGGCGGGAGAAGAGGAGGAACATCTCATCCCGGCGGGCGGCCAGCCGGCGCATGATGCCGGCGGCGTCGAGGGCGAGCAGGTTGCGCACGCGCGCGGTGGTTTCGTCGGCCTTCTTGCGGCGAGCCATGGTGCGACACAGCCTATCGTCAGTGGCACCCCCTCACGCCAGGGGCTGCCCCCTCCGTGGGGAACCGGGCGACCAGGGCCATGCCGGCCCCACGGCGATGCGGCGCGGCGGGAGAGCGGTTGTTACGGTGGGGCCACCATGGTGCTCAAGATCGTCCAGGCGGGGGAACCGGTGCTGCGTCAGCGCGCGCGCGAGCTGACCCCGGAAGAAATCGGCAGCGAACAGACGCGGCAGCTCATCCAGCTGATGCGCGACACGATGCGCGACGCGCCCGGCGTGGGGCTCGCGGCGCCGCAGGTGGGCGCGGGCGTGCGGCTGGTGGTCATCGAGGACCGGGCGGAGTACCAGGCCGGCGCTTCGCCCGCGGACCTGGCGCTGCGGGAGCGGGCACCCGTGGCCTTCCACGTGCTGATCAACCCGAAGCTGGTGGTGGAGGACCCCACCCCGGTGGAGTTCCACGAGGGCTGCCTGAGCGTGAGCGGCTTCGCGGCGCTGGTGCCCCGGGCGCGCGGCGTGCGGGTGGAGGCGCTGGATGAGAACGGGCAGCCGGTGACGGTGTCGGCGCGCGGCTGGTACGCGCGCATCCTCCAGCACGAGCTGGATCACCTGGACGGCACGCTCTACGTGGACCGCATGGAGACGCGCAGCCTGTCGACGCAGGACAACCACCGGCGGCACTGGCTGGGCAAGAGCACGGCCCAGGTGCGCGCGGCGCTGGGGCTGCCGGAAGAGACGCCTTCGCTTCCCCGAAAGGACCCGACATGAGCAGCAAGCTGTTCACCCCCCTGAAGCTGCGGGACATCACCCTGCGCAACCGCGTGGTGGTCTCGCCGATGTGCCAGTACTCGAGCGAGGACGGCTTCGCGAACGAGTGGCACGTGGTGCACCTGGGCAGCCGCGCGGTGGGTGGCGCGGGGCTGGTGTTGACGGAGGCCACGGCGGTGGAGCCGGAGGGCCGCATCTCGCCGCAGGACCTGGGGCTGTGGAAGGACGCGCACGTGGAGCAGCTGGCGCGCATCAACCGCTTCATGCACCAGAACGGGGCCGCGTCCGGCGTCCAGCTGGCGCACGCGGGCCGCAAGGCCTCCACGCCCCGCCCGTGGGACGCGGGCAAGCGCGTGGACCCGGAGCATGGCGGCTGGACGGTGCTGGGGCCGACGACGGAGGCCTTCGACGAGGGCTATCCCGTGCCGGTGGCGCTGGACGAGGCGGGCATCCAGCGCATCGTGAAGGCATTCGCGGACTCGGCGGTGAGGGCGAAGGCGGCGGGCTTCCAGGTCATCGAGCTGCACGCGGCGCACGGCTACCTGCTGCACGAGTTCCTGTCGCCGCTGTCGAACAAGCGGACGGACAGGTACGGCGGGACGTTCGAGAACCGGACGCGCTTCGCGCTGGAGGTGACGCGCGCGGTGCGAGCGAAGTGGCCGGAGTCGCTGCCCCTGTTCATGCGCATCTCCGCGACGGACTGGGTGGAGGGAGGCTGGACGCCGGAGGACTCCGTGGCGCTGGCGCGGCTGGTGGCGAAGGAGGGCGTGGACCTGGTGGATTGCTCGTCGGGCGGCGTGGTGCCGTACGCGAAGATTCCCGTGGGGCCGGGCTACCAGACGCACCTGGCGGAGAAGGTGCGCAAGGAGGCGGGCGTGCTGACGGGCGCGGTGGGGATGATCCGCTCCGCGTTCCAGGCCGAGCACATCCTGGCCACGGGCCAGGCGGACCTGATCATCATCGCGCGGGAGCTGCTGAGGGATCCGTACTGGCCGCTGCGCGCCGCGAAGGAGCTGCGCTCGGACGTGCTGTGGCCGCACCAGTACGAGCGCGCGAAGAACTGAGTCGCGGGGAGGGGACGCCGGTTCAGTCGAGGAACCGGCGGTCCCACGGGAAGAAGTCCTCGTCGGGAAAGTCCGCGGGTCGCCGGGTCGCGTGGAAGGCCCAGGGCTCCAGGACGCGGGCCAGCTCCCGGTAGGCCGGAAGCGGCTGGTCCGGACCGCCGGCGAGCGGCGCGGGCCCCAGCGTGACGACGGCCCGGGACGCGTCGAGGGCTTCCACGGTGGTGCCGGGCGTGTGGAGCTGGGAGCGCAGGAAGTCCACGCCTCCCATGGCGCTTAGCGCGGGATCGCCGATGAAGGTGAGCCAGTGCGGGACGCGCAGGCGGGTGCCGATCTCCCAGGAGACCAGATCCAACTCCATGAGGTCGACTCCGGGGTATTGGACCAATTGGGGAATCAAGTCCAATGTGACAGAGCCCATACCGAGGAAGCCGGTGACGGCCAGTCCCGCGTGCCCGGAGCTGAAGGGCAGCGGCGCTGCCAGCTCCAGCGCCAGTTTCCGGACGCTGTCGGGACCGTGGGTGTTCATCCATGACGGCGGAAGAACACATCGAACCGCGCTCACGTGACCTGGATCGCGACGGAAGATGGCTGCATGGAGGTCCTTTCCGTCGTAATGAAATTCGTATCCGTTGGGATAAGGAGCGTCGTTGGTGAGAAAGACATCCGCTCTGAGCGGGCGTTTCATCTTCTCACGGACCACAACCCAGCCGGCTGCGTCCAGCTCCTGCCATTCACCCTCATCATCCGAGTAGTGGGTGAGCGTCTGGGGCGAGATGGCGTGAAGATACGTCTGTAGGGATTCAGAGACCGCCTGTGTGACGTCCAGCGTGGACTTGGGAAGATAGAAACAAAGGCTCAAGCCGACTTGTGTGACGGTTTTCTTTCCACGCGAAATCTGAAGGAATGAGTAGTTCATGGCCTATAGCCCGGCTCCTAGATAGGGAATCACTTGAAGGACCTCACTCGGGCTGAATGCCTGTCGGTAGACCGCATCCTGGGTTAGACCGTCATAGGGATGTCCCGGCGGGTATGTTCGCCAACGCGGACGTTTGTCGATATCCACACAAGGAAACTTGAAATCATAAACGGCTTGAACCCACGACGGGTCGCCAGCGTGAAGTACCACGTCGGGAACGAGAGACCCTTTCAGCTCTCCCAGCGGGCCACGCTGCCGGATGCGAGCCACTTCGGCGGGTGACAACCAAGTCGTCTTCCCGCTGTCCAGGTCGTAGAGATACGTCGGCTCCAGGCTGAAACCACCCGGACGGAGTTGGTTCAGCTTCTCCTCCGCGCACTGGAAGGCAACCCGGTGCATCTCATCCCCAAGCTTCATCGCGCGGGTGATGGTCCGGCCCTGTGCGTCGCGGACCTGCTCGTTGCACTCCTTCGGCGTCGGGCTGCGGGTCCCGAAGTTCGCGAGGATGACCTCTTTTCGCGCCTTGTCCACGCACTCCTCCAGCGCCTTCTTCACCTGCTGCTTCAGCGCGGCATCCAGGACCTTCACGGCCGCCGCCGCGGAGCTTCCCGCCGTCGCGAACGTCCGCACCGCCCTGGGAATCACTGCCTCCTCTCCGGCGGCCTGGGCGCAGTAGGCGGGCTGGGTCCTGCAGGAGTTCGTCGCGCTGTCGAAGTCGTACCGGCTCCGCCCGTGCGCGCCTCCGCACGCCTGCATGAGCACCGTGCACGAGAGAAGCGATGTCCATCTTCGACTCAGCCGCATGGGCGCCTTCCCTTCGAAGTCCGCATAAGCTTCCGCGCATGCTGACCGAGGTGCAGGCGGGACCCTATACCGTGCGCGGCGTGTCCGTGGGCGGCGTGTACACGTCGCTCCTGGTGCCGGAGCTGGGGGTGCTGCTGGACGCGGGCATCCCCATCCGGTCCTTCGCTGGCACCGACCGCATCTTCCTCAGTCATGGGCACGCGGACCATGCGAGCGCGCTGGGATCGCTGCTGGGCATCCGCGCGCTCGTGGGGAAGGGGCCGCCGTTCGTCTACCTGCCGGCGGAGATCGAAGCGCCCGTGCAGGAGGCCCTCGCGGCCCTGGGGCGCCTGCACCGGATGAAGTCCGAGATCCGCACCGTCCCCCTGCGCCCTGGCGACACCGTGAAGGTGCAGCAGGACCTGTGGGTTCGCGCCTTTCGCACGCACCACCCCGTGCCGTCGCTGGGCTACCAGTTCCTCCGCCGCGTCGCGAAGCTCAAGCCCGAGTACCGCGAGCTGCCTCCCGCGGAGATTGGGCGCCGCCGCCAAGCCGGCGAGCCCCTGTTCGATGAGGTCGAACGCCTGGAGCTGGCCTACTGCACCGACACCCTCTCCAACGTGCTGGAGCGCCAGCCCTCCCTGTTCGACAGCCGTGTGCTCATCCTCGAATGCACGTTCATCGACGCGGAGCGCACCGTGCGCGACGCGCAGGAGCGCGCCCACATCCACCTGGAGGAGATCGCGTCCATGGCGGACCGCTTCCAGAACGAGGCCCTGGTCCTGATGCATTTCAGTCAGGCTTACAGCCCCGCGCAGGTCCACGCGACGCTCCAGGCCCGGCTGCCGGCGTCACTGCTCGAACGCGTGCGAGTCTTCGCGCCTGACTCCGGCCGCTGGTTCGGGTGAACGCCAGCGCCGGCCCGTCTGGAGGCCGCCATGACGTCCCCATCCTCTCGCCACGTCCTCATCGCTGGAGCCGGCATTGGCGGCCTCACGCTGGCCTGCGCCCTGCGCCGCGCGGGAGTCCGCGCCACCGTGTTCGAGCGCGCCGAAGCGCTGCGTCCGGTGGGCGCGGGCATCATCGTGCAGATGAACGCCGCGGTCGCCCTGCGCCGCATCGGCCTGTGTGACGCGGTGGTGGCGGAGGGCGAGCGCGCCGAGGACAGCCGCATCCTCGACACCACGGGGGCCCGCATCACCGGCGTCGACGTGCGCTCGGTCCAGGAGGAACTGGATGCCCCGATGGTGTCCATCCACCGCGCCCGCCTCCAGGCCGTCCTTCGCGCCCACGCGGGCCCGGAGGAGACTGTGCGGCTGGGCGTCTCCGTCACGGGCTTCCAGGATGACGGCGCCCGCGTCACGGTGTCGTTGTCCGATGGCGGCACCGTTTGCGGCGACGTCCTGGTGGGCGCGGATGGGCTGCACTCCGCCGTGCGGGCCGGCCTGCTGGGCGCGCGGCCCACGCGTTACTCTGGCTACACCAGCTGGCGTGGCGTCTGTCCGGCCTCCGACCTGGTGAAGGCCGGCCACTTCACGGAGACCTGGGGACCCGGAGCCCGCTTCGGCATCGTGCCCATCGGCCATGGCGAGGTGTACTGGTACGCCACGCTGAACGCGCCGCAGGGGGCGCAGGACGCCCCGGGCCAGACGCTCGCCATCCTCCAGGAGCGCTTCGCGGGATGGCACGCCCCCATCGCGCGGGTGCTCGCGGCGACGCCGCCGGAGCGGGTCCTGCGCACGGACATCCACGACCGGCCGCCGGTGCGCAGCTGGAGCAGGGGCCGCGTGACGTTGCTGGGCGACGCCGCGCATCCGATGACCCCGAACCTGGGGCAGGGCGGCTGTCAGGCCATCGAGGACGGCGTCGTGCTCGGGGAGTGCCTCACGGCCCCCGGCGGCGTGGAGGACGCACTGAAGGCCTACGAGTCCCGCCGCGTCCGGCGCGCCAATGCGCTGGTCGTGATGTCCTGGCGGATGGGACGGCTGGCCCAGTGGGAGAGCCCGGCCGCACGCTTTGTCCGCGATGCACTATTCCGGCGGGTTCCGGAGTCTGCCGCGAGACGTCAGCTACAGACCCTGGTGCAGGGCCTGCGCTGAGAGGAATTGGGCTTTGTAGAGTCTGCCTTTGCCAGGGCTTCGCTGTCGGTCCTGGCGGGGGGGTACCCATGCAGACGAAGCCTCCGCGGCTTGCCGCCGTCGTCCTCGTGTCCGCGGCCGCCTGTCAACGCGATGCACCCACGGTGGCCGCCGTACGGCCCCCCGCGGCCAATGTCGTCGCCGCGGATGACGCCACCGCCGCGGTCAATGCCCGCATCCAGGACGTCCTCGGTGAGCCCGCGAAGTACGCGCAGGCCTTCGCGGCGTTCCAGAGGGCCGTGGCCGCGCGTGATGCGAAGGCGGTCGCGGCCCTGGTGGCTTACCCCTTCACCGCGAACATCGGCGGCAGGAAGGTGAAGCTGCCCGACGCCGCGTCCTTCGTGCGGCATTACGACGCCATCGTCACGCCGGTCATCGCCAAAGTCATCACCCGGCAGCGTTACGCGGACGTCTTCGTCAACGACCAGGGCGTGATGTTCGGCCAGGGCGAGGCGTGGCTCCATGGCATCTGCCGGGACGCCGCCTGCGAGGAGGTCGACGTCCGGGTGATCGCGATCCAATCCACGAACTGATCAGCGCCGCGCGACGGACTCGAGGAACGGCAGCACGTGGGGCAGCACCTTCGGTGCCTTCGCCCAGGCTCCGCCATGGTCCGCATGCTCGATGGTCGCGAACGCCGCGCCGGCCCGCGCGGCCACGGCCTTCATGGAGTCGTGGTACGGGTCCATCGCGCCGCAGTACAGCAGCCCCGGCCGCCTGGATTGCACCAGCGCCTCATCCAGGCCCGCGGACTTCTCACAGGCCTTCAGGCACAGCCGCAGCGCGTCCAGGTCTCCCGCGTCGATGGCCTCCGCCAGCTCCGGCGCGCGCCGTGCGCCGAAGAGGAGCACCTGGAACCAGTCCACGTCCTTTCCCGGCCGCAGCTGCTTCTCCAGCGCCGCGTAGGCCACGGGCAGGCCCACCGCCGGGTCCCACCCGCCCACCACGTAGGACGCCAGCCGCTCCGGCGCGAAGGACGCGAGCCCACACACCGTCCACCCGCCCATCGAATAGCCCCACGCGTGCGCCCGGTCGATGGAGAGCGCGTCGAGCACCGACAGCGCGTCCTCCACCCGGTGCCGCAGCCCGTAGGCCTCCAGGTCGTGCGGCGTGTCGCTCCGGCCATGCCCCAGCGAGTCGAACGTCACCACCGTGTACGCGTCCGTCAGCGCGGCCAGGTACCCCTTGAGCGACCAGTGCGAGCCCAGCTGGAGCAGGCCGTGCAGCAGGAGCAGGGGAGGGCCGTGGCCCTGGACCTCGTAGTGGATGCGGCGGCCGGACTTCGTCGCGAAGGGCATGGCGTGGGGATTTCCTACAGGCCCGCGACCTTCGCGGCGCTGGCCACGGTGAAGCCGAAGGTCACCGTCTGCCGGGAGCGCGGCGGCACGCTCAACTCGAAGCGCACGATGCCCTCGTCGCTCACTTTCGTGGGCGCGGGCTTCGTGGCGTCCTTGAGCATCGCCACCTCCACCGCCTCCACCTCCGACACCGGCATGCGCTCCTCCACCGCGAGCGCCGCGGGCTTCGCGCCCATGTTGGAGACGAACAGCTTCACCTTCTGCGTGCGCGTGCGGCGGCCGGTGATGCGCGCGACCTCCTCGCCCATGTCCACCTGCCGCGACACGCGCAGCGAGTCCTCGCTGCCGAAGCCCAGCTTCACGCGCTCGTTGCGGCCCGCGAACTTGAGCTGCGCGCGGCCCACGTAGCCGTTGGCGCGCACCAGGTCGACCGGCCCCGCGAGCAGCACCGTCGGGCCCGTGTTGTCGAAGCGGGCCACCCGGTGCACCAGCGGCGACTGCTCCGGACAGGCCACCAGCTCCGACGTGGCGGGCGCGGTGAAGGAGAACAGCGCCACGCGGTGGGCCTCGCCATCCGACGGCACCGTGGCCTTGTGCGGCGCGGACAGCGTCACCGGCTCGCCGCCGTCGTCCATGCCGGGCAGCGCGTCCGCGGCCTTTGCCGTCCCCGACTCGCCCGTCTCCTGGACTGACTCCTCGCGGATGGAGACGTCCACCACCTGCTTCTCGCGCGACGTCTTGTCCCGCAGGGTCAGCCAGTCCTCCGTGAGCCGGGGCGGCGTGGCCCCCAGCGTGGGCCGCGCCGTGGAGAAGGCCAGCGTCACGTCCTTCCACGGCTCGCCGGTGTTCTGCCAGACGACGGCCTCGCACTCCAACGTCACCGTGGACGCCGCCTCCGCGAGCCCCAGCACCGCGCGGTAGGCCGGACGCCAGGCGGCGCACGGCACCAGGTAGCTGAGCGTCAGCGTCGCCTCGCCGCCGACCGAGTGGCTCACGTCCAGCTCCGCGCGCACGTCCACCGTGGGCTCCGGCGCCTCCGTGCGCGACAGCACGTCGCGGGTCTCCTGGATATGCTGCCGCTCCAGGCGCCCCAGGTCCCGGCGGGCCTGCCGCAGCTGATCGTCCGCCGCGGTCTGCTCCTTGCGGACCGTCGCGAGCTGGTCCTTCCATTGCGCCGGATCCGCCTCGCCGGCGCCGGTGCGCTCGGAGATGGCGCGCAGGACGTCCTGGCGCGCGGTCTCCAGCAGCTCGTGCTTGGCTTCCAGGCGCCGCACCTCCGCCTGGGCGCGGGCCAGCACCTGCTCGCGCTCGAAGGCGCGCCGGGCCAGCTCCGAGTGGTGCTCACGCAGCGCTTCCGGCAGCACCGCGCGCATCGTGCGGCGCAGGCTGGCCTGGGTCACCGTGCCGCCGGTGAGCTTCGCCTGGAGCGAGCGGTCCACCGCCACCGCCGGCAGCCCGTCCACCACGAGGCGGCAGGGGCCCGGGGGCAGCGTCACCGCGCCGCTGCGTTCGATGAGGGCCCGGTCCTCCAGGACCGTCACCTTGACCAGGGGCAACAGAATGGAAGTGCGCATCACGTCCTCCGGTTCCCGCCGTTCAGCATCTTGCTGGCGGGCAGCTTCACGACCCACGTCGCCTTCATCGAACGCTTCTCTCCAGCGGGGACGCTCACGCGCCACACCCGCTCGCCCTCCACCGCGTCTTCACCCGGCAGGGGCGTGGCCTTATGCCAGGGCGGCACCACCTCCGCCTCCTCCACCTTGAGGTCCTTCTGGGCCTCGGGGACCGCGCCAATGCGCTCGGAGATGGCGATGCTCGCGGGGCGCGACAGGTGGTTGGCCACCTCCACGGAGACGTGGTGCGTGAGCACGGTGCTGTTGCCGAACATGCCGCCCGTGGCCTCCTCGAAGCGGGTGTTGCGCGCCACCTGGAGCGCCTCCTCCACGCCCAGGCCCAGCCGCTGCGTCTCACCTGGCCCCAGCGTGGGCAGTGGGGACGTCATCAGGAACTCGTCCCCGAGCGTCACGTCCACCGGCCCTGCGAGCAGCGGATGCGGCGAGGCGTTGTCCAGGCGCACCGTGCGGAAGACGCGCGGCTCCACCGAGGGCACGCACACGTACTCGGCCTTGAACTCCAGAGGCACCGTCAGCATGGGCACGGTGTGCCAGGCGCCATCGGACGGCACGTCCGCGACGGCCTCCGCGTCGAAGCGCGCATCGAAGTGCCGGGCGGAGTCGCGCGGCGGCACGGACCAGGTGGGGGGCGTCACGCTGTTCACGGACTCGGCGAAGACGAAGGCCTGTGCCTCCAGGCGCACGACCTCCACCTGCACGTTGACGGAGGTGAAGGACAGCATCGCCTGCGACATGAGCGCGGGCCGGGGACGCAGCCGGCCCCGCTGCGCCGGGGAGGCTGCGGAGGCCGCGGAGGCCAGCGTCAGCGAGTCGTAGTCGAACAGGTTGTCCGCCGGCTCCAGGCCGGCCGCACGGCGAAGCTCGTCGCCGCCGCCCTCTTCGTCCGCCGACAACAGGTCCTCCATCGGGGCGTCTTCGAGGCTCTCCTCCATGACCGCTCGCTTCTTGTTGCGCATGCGGTCCATGCCTCCGCCGCCTCGGGCCGACGCCGGTGCGGACACGCTCGGCGGCGCGGCGGCGACCGCTCCGGTGACGCTGCGGCGGGGGGAGGGACGGGAACCGCCGAGGAAGGCTCCCGAGGACTTTGGTGCCGCCATGGGGGGAGGCGGCGGAGCAGGTCGGGACACGCTGGGGGCGCCTCCTGGCGCGCCTCCGAACGTTGCCATTTCCTTGTAGGACTCCTGCTCCTCGTAGCCGTCGTCATCGGTTTCCGGAACGGGCTCCTCGTACATCGGGGCCACGGGCGCTTGGGGCTTTTGAAGCACCGGCGGCGGGGGAGCCACGTGCAGGGCGTCGTAGCCCGCGAACAGCTCCTCCAGGCCCGGCGCGGGTTCGCGCCACCCCGAGCGCGCGGGCGGCGGCTGGCTGCGGCCGATGCGCAGCGACTTCAGCTCCGGCACCTCCGCGCGCCGCTCCAGGCTCGCGGTGGAGACGGCCAGCCGCACGCCCGTCCAGTCCTCGCCGGTCCGCTGGATGACGGCGGCGCGCATGCGCAGCGTGCCTTCCTCCAGCGTGCGCGGCAGGCGCAGGTCATAGGTGGGCACCCAGCGCGCGCCGGCCACCGCGTACTCCAGCACCAGTCGTGCATCGCCCTGCGCCGCGATGGGGCCGGACAGCGTCAGCAGCGCCGCGCGGAACAGCCGGGCCCGGTCCACGCTGCGCGCGGAGGACAGCTCCTGCACGCGGCGGCGGCGCAGCTCCAGCTCGTTCGTGGCGTCGCGGTGCTGACGCTCCAGGTCCAGCTCCTGGGACTGGAGCTCCGCCAGCTCCGCGTCCACGAACCCCGTGAGCGACAGCATCGCGGTCAGCGGTGCCTCGCGCGGTGGATGGCCCTTGCGCTGGGCCGGCCAGGTGGGCGTCAGGCCGCGGAGCGCCGCGATTTCCGAGCGCACCCGCTCCAGCCGGCTGTGCACGGCCGACAGCGCGGCCTCCGCTGCTTCGAGCGCGTCCTGCTCCGCGGGCAGCTCCGACTCCGGCGGCAGCCGCACGTCGAACGTGGGCTTGAGGTCGCGGACGAGGAGGCCCGACGGCCCCTCCACCACCCGGGCGCGCAGGGAGCCCGTGCGCAACGCCAGGGGCAGGCCGTCGACGCGGACCTGGCCGGGCAGGTGCCCGTTCTCGGGTGAGAGCACGAAGGCGCGCGTGCACAGCGCGCCCTCGGCGTGAACGGTGACGGATTCCAGGACGGACGGTACAACGCGCATGGGCCCCCTCTTCCGCAGAGAGGGCCGCACGCTACCCCGAGGCCCCCGCCCATTGCGACGGCGAGCAGGGGGCGGAAGGCACTTCACGGCGCGGATCACGCACCGCGCCGTGGGCACTGGCAGCGGTCAGAACGCGCGGTTCACGGCGTACGCGCAGATCTGGTGCTCGGCCTTGGAGGTGTTCGCGCCGGGGACGCCGTCGATGGGGCCCGTGTAGCCGAACTCGCGGCCCACGGTCTGCACGCGGGTCCAGTAGATGGAGCCGGGGATGCCATCGTCCTCGGCGGAGGTGCGCGGGCTGCCGCGCCGGTTCAGCTCGCGCGCGGTGATGCGCACGCGGAGCTTCTCCGTGTTCGGTCCCGTCACACCGTCGATGGGGCCCGTGTAGCCGTAGTCGCGCTGGCCCACGGTCTGGATGCGTTTGTAATAGATTTCACCCGGGATGCCGTCGAACTCGGTGGTCGTCTGCGGCAGGCTGCTGGAGCCGCCGCCCGGCGCCTGTCCTCCGCCCGCGATCTTCCCGCCCGCGTAGTCCATGGACCAGCCCAGATAGCGCGCCCCCGTCTTCGCCGAGTAGCCGGAGACGCTGTTGACGCCAATCGCATCCCCCCAGGACTGGGAGAGGTTGTACGTGGCCATGAACACCGTGCCCCCACCGCCGTTCAGGTCCGCGCCCACGTGGCCCGCCGATCCGATGTCCCACCAGTGGAAGGCCCCCGTCAGCGCCTTGGACGCGTCCAGGGAGACGATGCGCGACGCACGGTACGCCTCGATGGCCGTGGGCCGTACGGCGGAGTCCGGGAGCTGCCCGAAGCGCACCATCAGCGACCCGCACCACTGGTTCCACGAACCGCCGTCACGCTTGGGATTGGCGGCGGCGAACGCGCGCGCCCGGTCGTAGATGGGGGAGTTCGCCTCACCCTCCACCGCGCCAATGGCAGACACGTCCGGCCCGGGTGACTGCACCTCCGCGCCGCCGCACGCGGCCAGCATCAGGCCTGCGGACACCAGCAGGGCAGGGGACCACGTCATCCAGTTCAAGCGCATCATCTGTCACCTGGGAGGGGATTCAGCGAGGGATGGAAAATTACGATCAAATCAAGTCAGGCATTATTTGCAGGCTTGAGTCTGTTCCGTTGTCGCGCGTGACCATGCAAAGGTTGCCGTCCATGCGAACGTCCTGGCTGCGTCTGTCGTGGGTGCTGTTGCTCTCTGCCTGTGCCACCACTCCGTCCCCGCCGCCGGGCGGCACGGCGGATCCGCTGCATCAGGTGCGGCGGGTGAAGGTGGCGCCGGAGGTCGAGCTGGAGGTGCTCGACTACGGCGGCAAGGGGCCGGCGCTGGTGTTCCTGCCGGGCCTGGGGAGCACTGGCCATGTCTTCGACGTGCTGGCGCCGGAGTTCATCGCCACGCACCACGTCTACGCCTTCACGCGGCGAGGCTTTGGCGCGTCCAGCTGGCCCGCCACAGGCTACGACAGCGCGACGCTGGGGCACGACGTGCTGGCCGCGCTGGACGGACTGGGATTGAGGAAGGCGACGCTTGCCGGCCATTCGCTCGCGGGGGATGAGCTGAACTGGATGGGCCTGAACCATCCGGAGCGGGTGGAGGCGCTCATCTTCCTGGACGCCACGGACAACAAGGGGGAGATCGCCGAGTTCCTGAAGCCCGGTCCGCTGCCGCCGCTGCCGTTCACGGTGCTCGACGGGCAGCCGTCACGCGAGGCCGTGACGGCGCTGCTGGCGCGCGACCTGGGCGGCCCGTTCCCTCCGCATGAGATTGAGCAGGCGTATGAGTTCGACGCCGCCACGGGCGCGTACCTGCGCTATCGCCGGCTTCCCGAGTCGACGGAGCAGTGCATCCGGGGCTCGGCCTTGCCGGACTACGCGAAGTTACGGGGCCCCGTGCTGTCCATCTCCGACGAGCAGGCCTTCGCGGGGTGGGTGGAGTTCCTGTCCCAGGCGGAGAACCTCCCGGCCGACCTGCGCGAGCGCGCCCGGGTCTTCCTGCCGCAATTGCGTCAGCACGAGGCCGCCCAGGACGCGCTGCTCAAGAGCCTGCCGAACTGGAAGGTCGTGACGCTCCCAGGGGCGGGGCACTACCTCTGGCTCACGCGGCAGGCGGAGGTCGTCGCCGCGATGCGCGCGTTCCTCGCGCGCTAGGCGCTCGGACAAAGGGAGTCGTACGCATGATCACGGACAGTACCTATCTCGCGGTCTTCCTCAGCAACAAGACGAGTCCGCGCTGGCGGGCCTGGTATGCGATGTCCGACGACGAACGGCGCGCGAAGGACAAGGAAGGCCTCGCCGCCCTGGCCGCCTGGGACGAGAAGCACCGGGACGTCATCGTCTACCAGGGCGGCCCGCTCGGCAAAACCAAGCGGACGTCGCCGGATGGCATCGCGGATGTCGTGAACGAGTTGACCGTCTTCGTCGTCGTGCGCGCGCCGTCGCATGAAGCCGCGGCGAAGTTGTTCGAAAATCATCCACACTTCACGATCTTCCCGTGCGACGCGGTGGACGTGATGCCATTGCTTTCGGGGCCGCCCGAGACGTAAGCGCGCGCCGTCGCCCGGTCGGAGGGGCGGCGTTGAACGCCGCCAGTTGCGCGAGGGGCTTGCGCACTGCCTGTCCGATGATCCCCGCGACGAGGGCCCAAAGGTAGGCAAGCGGGAGCAACACGAACCCAAAGAGCCCGCTCATGTCGCTGGCCCAGCCGGGCATCGCCGTCGGGAGCCCCCACCGCCAGCATCCTTCCGGAGCCGCGCATCGCCGGACCATCATCCAACCCCGAGGCGTCCGCGCGCCAGCGGCCATCCCTTCCAAGAGAGGTCACCTGCCATGAGTTGGAGAGTCCTGATCATCCCCGCCGTGCTGGTCCTGAGCGCCTGCTCGGAATCCGATCCCGACCCCGTGCCCAGGCGTCCGCTGAAGGCGGTCCTGTTCCCATACATCCCCGACTCCGCGGGGGACACCTTCGCCAGCTTGGAGCAGCGGCTGGAGGCTGACTTCGAGAAGGCCCATCCGGACATCGACCTGGATGTCGTGTTCGACGCCAACCTGGATGTCTATGACCTGGATGAGGGGGGAACACTGAACCAACTCCTGGGGGCCGATGCCGGGGCCGCCCAGGTGGTGGAGGTGGACACGCTGCTGCTCGGGTCGCTCGCGGCGAAGGGATGGATCCAGCCGGTCGCACTCGAGGCGGGCGTCGTGCATCCCGCGGCCGAGGAGGCTGTCCGCATCGCTGGTGAGAATTACGGCGTTCCCACCTATCTGTGCACCAACGTCGTCTACTCGCGGACCTCGAACATCCGGTCCGCCACCGACAGCGCTTCGCTCGTGCGCATCCTCCGCGAGGCGGCTCCCGGCAAGCGCCCGCTGGCGACAAACTTCGATGGGAGCTGGACGCTGCCTTCCTCATACATCGATGCCTGGGCGGACACGCATCCGGGGGATGCGCTCGCGAGGGCCATCTCCCTGCCGCTCGACTCACAGACGGTGGGGGCGTTCGCGGAGGTCGTCGACAGTTGCTCGCTCGAAGCGGGCGTCAATCCGTGCCTGGATGGCACCTACGCAGACAACTCGGTGGCGGAAGAGGCCTTCGCCGCGGAGCAGGCCAATGGCTTCATGGGCTACACGGAGCGCCTGTTCTACATCCTCAAGGCCAATCCCTCCATGCCGCTCCCGGAGGTCATCTCGGTTCCGCTGGGCACGGGCTCGGCGCCAGCGGTCTTCGTGGATGCGCTGGTGCTCAACGCGAGCTGCACCGGAACGTGCGCGGAGGACGCCCGGGCCTTCACGTCGTTCATGCAGGCCCCGGAGACGCGCAACCTCATCGCCTTCAGTGAAGACGGCCCCGAGGGCACCCGGCCTCGCTACCTGCTCCAGGCCAACCGCGCCTTCTATCAGCGGGAGCCCGCGCGCTCCGACCCCATGTATCAGCAGTACGAAGCCATCCTGAGTGGAGCGCGGCCCTATCCCAACCAGCACTTCCCCGAGAACCGGAAGGCGCTCCAGGCGGCCCTGCTAGAAGACCTTCAGTGATCACAGACATGCATCGGGCGTAGCAGCGCTTCGAGGGACCCCGCCAAAGGCACTCGTGCGGGGGCTCCCGCCAGCGAGCGATAGAGCGGAGGCAGCGGCTTCTGGGGGATCAACCGGGGACGCACCGTCCGCAGCCGTTCCAGCAGGAGGGGCCAGCCGGGCGTCTCACGTTCCTCGTCCGCCCGGCGCGCCAGTTCCCGCAGGGCTTCGAGGTCCGATGTGGACAGCGGTGCCCGCCGGCAGAAGTCGTCCAGGCCGCGTGCCATCTCCAGCACCGCCGCGCCCCTGGGCTGCGGCCCGTCTCCGAACAACCCCCGTGCGACGCCGAGCGCTGCTTCCACCGGGACAGGCACCGGGGCATGGAGCCGGGAGAGCTCGGCCGCGAGCCGCTCGCACGCGGCGCCCAGCGCCCGCTCCAGCTCCACACGGGTCACGAGCTTCGGGGCCTGCTGGAGACACGCGTCCGCCCGGGACAGCACGCGGACGGCCTCGTGCGTAAGGCTGAACTTCAACCCTTGCACCTCCGCGAGCACCGCGCGGAGGGGAGGCAGCGTGGCGACGAGCAGCTTCGCCTCCACGCCCGTCACGCACGCCGCCGCATCCTCCACGGTCACGGGCGTGTCCTCGCCCATCACCGGCCCCAGGACCCGGATCAGCTCATCCCGGAAGCGGAGGTCGACGTCCGTGTCCTCCGCGACGGCTGCTTCGAGCAGCGGGGCGAGGCCGCGCAGCGCCCCCGGGCCCGAGCCCCGGGGCATGGCCCGGAGCGCTTGCAAGAGGGCCGTCCTTGCCGCCTCGACTGTCGGATCTCCTGACATCGACTCCGCCCCCGCTGAGGGATGACCGGTGCTCAGGCCTGCTTGTGGACGTTCTCCAAGCCATTGCCAGACGCTGGCTTCACGGGACGCTGGAGCACCTGCGGCTTCTGCTCGTTCTGGAGCACCCGCGCCATCAGCGCACCGAGCAGCCCCTGCCCACCGCCTCCCTCCTGGCCGAGCGCGATCTCCGGCACGAGCTTCACCCCATGCTGCGCCAGCACCGTCGCCAGCTGCACCGCCGTGAAGGCCTGGGCCCCCAGCGCGGCCACACCGGTGCGGTACGCCTCCGCCTTGGCCTCACCCACGAGCCGTGTCGCTTCGGCCTCGGCGCTGCCGTGCAGCCGCTTCGACTCGGCCTCCGCCTCCGCGCGCTGCCGCAGTCCGTGCGCCTCCGCGTCCGCGTGCAACCGCGTGCGGGCGGCTTCGCCCTTCGCCGTCTCCTCGGCCGCGAGCGCGCCCTTCTCGCTGATGGCGACCATCTGCTCGCTGCGCACCACTTCGGGCTGCATGTTCGCCACCGCCGTGGCGCGCTCCAGCTCCCGGCGGCGGACCTGGGCCTCGCGCTGTACCTCGTAGGTGCGCTGGAGCTCCTCGGCGATCTTCCGGTCCGTCTGCGTCTTCATCAGCTCCGCCGGCGGCTGGATGTCACCCACGAGCGTGTCGATGCACTCCACGTCATACGCCCCCAGCGCGCCGCGGATGGCCTCGTACGCCTCGCGCTGGCGGTCGGTGCGCGCGGAGAGGAACTCCAGCACCGTCACCTGCTGCGCGGAGTTGCGGAAGTAGTTGGCCACCGTGGGCTGCAGCACGTGGTCCACCAGGTTCTGCATGGAGCCCACGCGCGAGATGACTCGCGGCGCCTGCTTCATGCTGATGTGGATGATCTGCGACACGTCGAGCATGAAGCTGAAGCCGTCCCGCGAGCGCACCGTGATGGGGCTGAGCTTCTCGTCGTACTTGTGCTGTTCGGTGCGCTGCGCCCAGTTGAGGACGATGTTCGTCGTGGGCACCAGCTCCACCTTCATCACCCGCGTGTTGAGCGGGTGCTTGCCCGGCAGCAGCGGTTCGATCCACACGCCCTTGCGGCCGCGCTCCACGAGGTCGCCGTGCGTGAACTCGTCACCGGACACGTCCAGGTGCTCGCGCCCCACGTAGCTGACCACGACGCCCACGTAGCCGATGGGCACCTCCGTCATGGGGATCTGCTCCACGCGCACGAACCACGGGTTCAGGTTCCACGAGCCGGACAGCAGCACCTGCTCCTGGAGGCCACGGCAGCCGCCCGCGTCCAGGAACTGCTGGGCGCTCTGGAACGAGTCATGCCCTTCCACCGGCACGCCCGCCAGGTCTCCGGCAGGGATGGGACGGCCATCCAGCGTCGTCACGATGCCCACCTTGTCGGGGCCCACGCTGAAGATCTCCAGGTCCTCCACGTCCATGTCGAACCGCTCGGCGTTCTCCGGCGTGATGACCGTGAACAGCGCGGGGTTGATGCGGTAGGTACCCGCGGTGAGGAAGGCCAGCTGGCGGCCCTTCTGCCCACCGCCTTCGAGGAACGCGCGCGCATCCTGGAAGCCGTCACAGGCCACCTCGCGGCCAAGGATGCAGCCGGGCGGAATGGGTGCGCCGCCATTGGCGACGACGAGCGCGATGTGCCCCTGGCGCACCACCACGACCGGGACGCGCGTCACCTTGAAGCGCCAGAACGGATAGCCGAAGTGCCACCCCGGCGGCAGCAGCTCCGCCTGGTAGCCCGCCTCGCCCTCCAGCGCGACCAGCCGCCCGGGCGGCAGCGGTGCGCCGAACTTCTTGATGATCAGCCCCGACTCGTTCTCGCCGATGACCTGCACGCCGCTGAGCACGTAGAGCACTCCCACGCCCAGCAGCAACGCGACTCCGGCCAGAACCACGAAGTAATCCATGAGGCCCTTCTCCTGCGGCCCGCGCCATTGCGGGAGTGCGCCCCTCCACTGCACGCCCCCTGCCAGGGCCAAGTGCCTGGAACTGCTGGGGACGCTTCAGTGCGCCATGATTCAAATCAGGGGCCGTCCGTGTTTGATTCGCGGGATGCGCACCTTCGAGTGGAGGGGTCCGGCTCCCAGGCCGTCCCTCAAGCAGCGTTTGGATGCCGCGGGCTGGAAGGCGATAGGCGCCGGTGCCGGGGTGGTGGTGGTGAGCTCCGCGCGGCCACGGCTTCCGGCCGCGCCGAAGTCGGGGCCCTGGGTCTGGCTGTGCGAGCAGCCCGTGCCGGTCGATCTGCTCCGGCTCGCGGTGGAGCAGGGCGCGGTGGACGTCATCCGCACGGGCGCGGATGACTGGGAGGCGCGGCTGTTGCGCCGTCTGGAGGAGAGCCTCGTCGAGCTGCCAGCGCCTCGCGTCTCGGGGACGCTCATCGCGCACAGCGCGGCGGCGAAGGCGCTGCTCGGCCACCTGGCGCAGGCAGCCCGCACGTCGATGCCAGTGCTGCTCACGGGGGAGACGGGGACGGGCAAGGAGGTCGCCGCGCGGCTCATCCATGAGTGGTCCGAGCGGCGCTCGCGCACCTTCGTGCCCATCAACTGCGCGGCCATCCCCAACGAGCTCATGGAGGGAGAGCTCTTCGGCTACGCGAAGGGGGCGTTCTCCGGCGCCGTGCACGGCTACGACGGCCTGGTGTCCGCGGCGGAAGGAGGCACGGTGTTGCTGGACGAGATCGACGACACGCCGCACGCGCTCCAGTCGAAGCTGCTGCGCGTGCTGGAGGACCGGGTCATCTCGCGCCTGGGCGAGAACGCGTGGCGCAAGGTGGACTTCCGCATCCTGGCGGCGACGAACCGGGACCTGAAGCAGCTCATCGACCGCGGCATGTTTGGCGAGGACCTCTATGAGCGCCTCTCCACGGTGCAGATCCACCTGCCGCCCCTGCGCGAGCGGCAGGAGGACGTGGCGCCGCTCGTGCTGCACTGGCTGGAGCGCTACTACGCCGTGGAGGAGCCGGAGCCCGCCGGCCCTCGCGTGCGCGGCGCCACCCCCGAGGCGCTCGACGTGCTGCGGGCCTATCCGTGGCCCGGCAACATCCGCGAGCTGCGCAACGTCATCTACGGCGCGCTGGTGGCCAAGCGCGCCGGGGATGAGTTGCTCGTGTCGGACCTGCCGCGACGGCTGTGGCAGCGGGAGCGCACGGGCTCCTCCGTGCTGGTCTCCGCGCAGGAGGTGGAGCGCCGCGTGGCTGCGGGAACGATGAACCTGCGCGCGGAGCGGGAGAGGCTGGAACGGCTGGCCCTCCAGGCCGCGCTGCGGCGCGCGGATGGCAATGCCGCGGAGGCCGCGCGCCTGCTGGGCGAGGTCGGCCGGGGCACGGCGAAGGACCCCGGCGGCACGGTGCGCACGATGATGAAACGGCTGGGCGTGTCCCCTCGCGGCGGTGCGTGAGCTCCGCGGTGGCGGGTCGGCTCCCCGTGCTCCGGAGGGAGGAGGGCGACGTGTGGCACATGGGCGGGCGAGCCCCCATCGTTGAAGAGGGAGGAATCCGTTCCAGCCACGCGTCCCATGGATCGCCTGCACGACAGCCCAGCGAATCCACCCCCGAGCGCCATGCCGCCAGGGCAGAGCCGCCTCCTGGAGGCCGTCCTCGCCAGCCTGGGTGAGGGGCTCATGGTGGCGGATGAGCACCAGCACCTCGTGTTCATGAACCCGAAGGCGGAGCTCATCCTGGGCCTGGGCCCCACGGACGAGCCCGTCAGCCGGTGGCCGGAGCACTACGGGCTCTACCTGCCCGACAAGGTGACGCTCCATCCGTCCGCGAGCCTGCCCATGAGCCGGGCCCTGCGGGGTGAGACCGTCAGCCGCGAGGAGGTCTTCCTCCGCAACGCCGCGAGGCCGGCGGGGACCTGGCTGCACGTCAGCTCCAGCCCGGTGTGTGACGAGCATGGCGCGGTCCGTGGCGGAGTCTCCATCGTCAGCGACATCACCGACCGCAAGGGAGCCGAGGACTCACTGCGCTCGGCCGGCGAGAAGTACCGCTCGCTCTACAACAACACGCCCGTGATGATGCACTCCATCGACCTGGAGGGGCGGCTCATCAGCGTCAGCGATCGCTGGTTGAGCACCCTGGGCTACGAGCGCGCGGAGGTGCTCGGGCACGACTCCGTGGAGTTCCTGACGCCGGAGTCCCGTCGATTCGCCCGCGAGGTCGTCCTCCCCGAATACTTCAGGACGGGGGCCTGCTGGAACGTGCCGTACCAGATCGTGAAGAAGAACGGGCAGCCCATCGACGTCCTCCTGTCCGCCATCGCGGAGCAGGACGCCTCCGGCAAGGTGGTCCGCTCGCTCGCGGTGCTCATCGACGTGACCGAGCGGAAGCGGGCGGAGGGCGCGTTGCAGGAGAGCGAGCAGCGGCTGCGCGCCATCCTGGACAACGCGCCGACGGTGTTCTTCCTGCTGGATACCCAGGAGCGGTTCCTGTTCGTGAACCGGGAATGGGAGCGGCTCTTCCACCGCACGCGGGCACAGGTCGCGGGCCGGACCGTCTTCGACGTCTTCCCTCAGGACATCGCGGAGGCCCTGCACCAGGCCAACCGGGACATCTTCAAGGCCGGCGTCTCCGTGGAGCGGGAGGAGCGGCTCGCGCACGACGACGGCATCCACATCCACCTCACGCAGAAGTTCCCGCTCCGCGACGCCACCGGGATGGTCTACGCGCTCTGCGGCATCGCCACCGACATCACCGAGCGCAAGCAGATGGAGGTCTCCCAGCGCTTCCTCGCCGAGGCGAGCCGCGAGCTGGTGACGTCGCTCGACTACGAGACCACGCTCCAGCACGTCGCCGAGCTGGCGGTGCCCGTGCTGGCGGACCTGTGTGTCGTCTTCGTGCGGACGGAGACGGAGCCCCTGCGGCCCGTGGCGATGGCGGACCGTTCGCCGGCCCGCGCCGCGAGCGTGCGGGAGTTCCTCCAACGCCACCCGCCGGACCCGGCGGCCCCCCACGGTCCGGCCCGCATCCTGGCCACCGGAAGCTCGGAGACGTCCGAAGCGTCCATGGGGCTTTTGGATCCGGTGGCCCTGGCGGAGGAGCGTTGGGCGGAGGTGCGGACGCTCCGGGGCCGACCCTCGATGGGCGTGCCCCTCCAGGCGCGAGGCCGCACCCTGGGCGTGCTGTTCCTCGTCTCTCCCGCGCCGGGGCGCGCGTATACGCCCGCGGAGCTGGCGTTGACGGAGGAGCTGGGCCGCAGGGCCGCGGTCGCCATCGACAATGCGCAGCTCTACTGCGCGGCGCAGGAGTCCATCCGCGCGCGGGATGAGTTCCTGTCCATCGCCTCCCATGAGCTGAAGACGCCGCTCACCTCCATGCGGCTGCGCGTGCAGCAGCTGGGGTCCGCCATCACGTCGTCGCGCCCGCTGCCCGCGGAGAAGGTGTCGAAGCTGCTGGAGGTCTTTGAATCCCAGCTCCAACGGCTGTCACACCTGGCGGAGCACCTGCTCGACGTCTCGCGCATCAACGAGAAGCGGCTCGCCCTGCGCCTGGAGGCGCTGGACCTGGCGGCGTTGGCGCGGGACGTGACGGCCCACCTCACGGAGCAGTTCCAGAAGTCAGGCTGCGCGTTCGAGCTGATGGCCCCGGAGCCGGTGTGGGGGAGGTGGGATCGGCTGCGGCTGGAGCAGGTCATGCTCAACCTGCTGACCAACGCGATGAAGTATGGCGCGGGGCGGCCCATCCGGATGGAGGTGGCGAGCCACGCAGGAGGCGCGCGGCTCGTCATCAAGGACCACGGCATGGGCATTCCCCCGGAAGCGCAGGCCCGCATCTTCGAGCGCTTCGAGCGCGCCGCCTCCCGCAACTACGGAGGGCTCGGGTTGGGGCTCTTCATCACGCGCCAGCTGGTCGAAGCGCACGGTGGAAACATCCGCGTCGAAAGCGAGCCGGGGCACGGCGCGACGTTCACCGTGGAGCTGCCGCCGCGCGTTCCCTTCTGACGGGGCCTGCGTCCCGGAGCCTAGCTCGCGTCCTGTCGGACCACGGCGGGCGTGGGCTCCACGTTCAGCGCACGGCCCAGGCAGTCCTCGCCGGCCTCCGGCGCGGAGGTGCTCCGGGGCCGGTACTCCCAGTGCCACGGCTCCGACGATACGGTGCGGCGGAAGCCGAAGCGGCACGCGTTGCCCGCGAGCCAGTCATACGTGGGGGACGCCTCCTCGCTGCCCACCACCAGGTCCACTGCGAGCCCTCGGTTGTGATTGGAGCGGCCCGGCCGCGCGGCCTTGGGCCCCAGACCCTTGCGGTAGAGGCGCCAGAGGTAGTGCTGCTTCTGATACGAACGCCACCCGCTGGTCACCAGCAACGGCTGCCCCGCCGTGCGCGCCTCGTCCGCCATGCGCTCGAAGGCGGTGGCCGCGTCGCGCTGGAGCCGGTGGCCGCTGTGGATCCGCACCAGCCGCGGCCCCTTCGCCTTGGCCTTGCGGACCTTCACTTCCTTCGCGAACCCGACGGGAGCCAGCAGACAGACCAGGAGCACGAGGCCCCAGCGGAGCAGGGGAGAGGACATTCTTCGGAGGTCCAAGCAGTGGGCGAGGTTCGAAGGCTGACGCCTTTATTCCGCGCTGAAAAGCAGGCGAGCCGCCGAGCGCTTCCGCCACGTGCCCGGATGCCTGGACGCTCCGTGAGCCCTAGAAGAGCTTGAGCTGCGCGTCGGGTGCGGGCGCATCCCTGGGGGGCAGCACGCTGAAGCCGTGGGCGCGTGCCCAGGCCTCGCTCGGGCCCCTCCAATGGTGCGCGTCCATGCGCACGTGGCCCGCGTCGTCGAAGGCGACGCCCTCGGCCTCCAGCAACTGGCGCTGGCGGTCGCCGGAGGTGCTGATGCCGCCCGTGCGGTTGATGATCCGCTGCCAGGGCACGCTCGCCGCGCGCGAACCCAGCGCGGCCATCGCGTGCCCCACGGTGCGCGCATCACAGCCCCCGCCGACGATGGCGGCGATGTCTCCGTAGGTGGCCACCTGTCCGGAGGGCACCTGTTCGCAGACGGCGTAGATGCGCTCAAACGGGTCCTGCGTGTCGGTGGGGGATGCCATCGGGTCTCCGGGCAGGGGATGGCCCGAATCCTACTCATGACATCCGCCAATGCACGCATTACCCGAGGCGTCCGTCAGCCCCGGGCCGCAGTCGCGGCTAATCCCACCGCTCGATCTTCACGTCGATGGGGCCCGAGGCGCGCAGGGCCTCGACGCCGCCATCGAGCTTGCCGAGCCGGATGAGCCCACGCGAAGTCACGGTGACGCCTTCGCCAGCAGCTCCTTGGCGCGGCCGATGGCCGACATGGCGTTGGGCCAGCCCACATAGAAGGCCAGGTGGGTGATGAGCTCGACGAGCTCCTCCTGCGTCACGCCGTTCTCGAGGGCGCGCGGGAAGTGGAAGCCCATCTGCTCCGTCTTGCCCGTGGCCACCAGCGCGGCGCAGGTGATGAGGCTGCGGTCGCGCTTGGACAGCTGCGGCCGCTCCCACACGTCGCCGAAGAGGACGTCGTCCGTCAGCTCGACGAGCTTGGGTGCGAAGTCGCCGAGGGCCTTCTGTGCCGCGGTGAGGGGCTTCTCGTTCGTGCTCATGGTGTGGCTCTCCTCCGGGGAAACTCCGGGCGCGAGGGGGGCGCGTCACCCGCCCATCGCGGTCGGTCCTTTCGAGGAGAGATACGTCCGGCGTGCGGACAGGACCAGACGTCCCGGTGCGAACGGGCTGTTAAGCCACGCTGGAGAATGCGGTCCAGCGCTTCACCCTGTCGCGCAGCCAGGCCACGTCCCCCTGCTCGCCGCGACTCGAGCTGCCTCTACGACCTAGGCCGCCACGGACGTCCGATCCTGCGACGGAGCGCTGACCTGATTGAGCACCGCCCACTCCTTCCGGAGGCGTTCGTACAGGGCATTCAGCGGCTGGCCCGGGGCTTCGTACTGCCCGGCGTGGTGCTCCACGATGTGGCGCAGGAGCACGAAGCAGATGGTGGCCGCGCCGGCGCCCTCCACGGCCGTGAACTGGGCCGGAGCCGTGAACCAGAGCGTGGTGGGCATCTGGCAGGCCTGCGTGCCCAGGGACACCAGGTGCGCGCCGGGCTTGAGCCAGGGGTACTTCGCGAACAGGTTGGGCCGGTCCACCGTGAGCGCGCTGATGAGGTTGGAGATGCGGCGGTCCTTGAACCGCGAATCCCCATACACCTGACCGAACACCAGCCCGCGCACGCGCTTCATGAACACCTGGGACGTCAGCGCCAGCATCGACGTCACGCGCAGCACCAGCATCTGCGCGAACTCCAGCACCGTGAGCTTCTTGAACGACGGCCAGACGTCCAGGTCCATCTGCCGCTTGAGCAGGGACATGACGTCCTCCAGGCGGGCGCGGCCCCAGACCAGCGCCGTCGCCACCGCCGCGGTCAGCACGCCGGGGATGAGATAGAGGAAGTAGTCCCGGGGCTCCCAGTCGCCCTCGCGAGCGGTCTCGAACCCGCGCCACGCCAGGATGCCGGCGGAGAGCAGGGTGAGGAAGAAGAGGCCGTAGGCCATCCAGGAGACCCCGTTCAGCGTCACCCAGCCGCGCTTCGTCGGGTTCGCGGGGACGTTGTACATCTCCGGGCTCTGGACGCTGACGTCGGAGATGACCAGCGTGGGCGGCGGCTCCGACCGGGTGTACGCGAGCAACAGGCTGTCGATGCCCTGGTTGTCATAGATGCCGCCATCCATCAGCGGCAGGCCGCTCTGGAAGCCCGGCCCCAACGCCGCCAGCGCGGTGTCGAGCGGGTAGGCCTGGGGCCAGTGGAACTGCTGCGGGAAGACCAGCGGCTCGAAGCCGCCCGGGAAGCAGGAGGACGCCGCCGCGACGTCCGCCAGCCGCACGTGCTGCGCCACAGGGCGCGGCAGCCGGTAGCCGTTGTTGCCGAGGATCGTGTTCGGGTTGCCGCTGCGCCGGAAGCGGAAGTCCAGGCCCGAGTGGAACTCCGTGGTGTTGAAGATGGCCTCCTGAAGCTGGAGCCCGCCCGCGTCCAGGACCTCCCCGAAGCGCCGGTCCCCGAGGAAGTCGGGCCGGGCATACACGTCCGCGGCGGAGCGGATGAGGCTGGCCCACGCATGGCTGCCGTGGTCGCGGTTGGAGGTCAGCCCGGTCAGCGCCTCGGCAATCACATTCGTCCGCAGCAGATACGCGGAGAATGTCTCGTGAAACGCCTTGAACGGCTTGCCGTCCAGCTGGCTCACCACCCAGGCCAGGCCCGTGAGCGTTCCTCCGGACACCGTGGACAGGCCCACGACATCGGACAGGAGTCCAACGGTGTCGAGGAACCGCAGCGTCCCCAGGTGGAACGCCGCCGCGCGATAACCGCCACCGGACAGGGACAGCGCGAGCGGCCCGAGCGGACCGTGTTTCTCTGGGACAGGGGAGGGGGCGTCTTGGCTCATGGGCTGGCGGCTGCGGTGGGGAGGACCGCGAGAGTTTAGGCCAGTTCGACTCCGGACCGCGCGACCTGAAGGGAGGCCTCCGCGATGTCCAGGTGCTCCCGCAGCAGCGCGTTGACGCGCTCCGCGAAGCGCAGGGTGACGCCGTGCGAGGCCTGGGGGAGCTCCACGAAGCGCGCGCCGGGGATTCCCACCGCCAGGGCCTGTCCGGCGGTGGGGGGCGCGATGGGGTCATGCGTGGCGCTCACGACCAGGGTCGGCACGCCCGCCAGCCCCCGGAGGAACGGCGTGGCGTCCGCGTTCCCCATGGCCCGGAACTGCCGCATCGCCACGGGGGGCTGAACCGCGAGGTCATGGTCGAACAGCGCCGCGAGCTGCTCCGCCACCGCATCCTTGTCGGCGTGGGCCAGCTCCTCGGGCGCCAGCACCATCCGGAGGAAGGCGTGGCGCCGCATGCGCCGCGTGCCCACCTGCGTACGCAGGCCCATGAGCAGCATGCGCGGCGTGAGCCGGGTGGGCACCGCGCCCGTCGCGAACGTGCACAGGAGCGCGAGGCTGCGCACCCGCTCGCGGGCCCGGTGCGCGAGGTACAGCGCCACCAGCCCTCCCAGCGAGTGCCCCACGACGTGCGCGCTCTTCCACCCCTGCGCGTCCATCAGCGCGAGCACGTCCTCGGCCATCAGCTCCACCGTGAGCGCGTCGCCCGCGGGCTGGCTGGCGCCGAAGCCCCGGTTGTCCAGGCAGAGGCAGCGGAAGTCGGAGGCCAGCCCCTCCACCTGGGGCCGCCAGCCGGTCGCGCCGATGCCCACCCCCTGGATCATCACCACCGGAGGACCGTCTCCCTCCACGAACCAGCTCAGCGTGCAGCCCCGGTGCAAGGTGCTCTGTCGGCGGTAGGCGTGATTCACGGAGGCTCCTGACGCAAAGAGACACAAGGCTAGCCTGTCTCAGTGTAGCTGGCGCTTCGCGAGGGCGTTGGAGCAGGCTCCCGGCCCATGCCAATCCCTTCCTCGCATCGTCGCAAGGTCGTCCCCGCGGCACTCTTCTGCGCGGGACTCGCGCTGGGCTGGCCCCTGTTCGCGGGCGCGAAGCTCCAGGGTGGGGTGTGTGATCCGCTGAATGATGAAGCCGAAGGCGTCCGGCTGCGGCTCGTGTCAGCCACCGCGGATGGCGTCTCCATCATCCCCGAGCAGGGCACGGGCCCCATTGGCGCCGTCTACAACGTGTGGGCCGTGCGGCCGGAGGCCGGAGTGACCGGCGAGTTCGCGCGGGCCACGCTCTTCGAAGCCGAGCCGACGGAAGGCACGGGAGAGCTCTACCGGAACCTCAACCTCCAGAGGCAGCCATGAGGAAGATTGGCATCGTGCTCGCGGGCATGCTGACCAGCGCCCTGGCCTCCACGCTGTTGACGGCCTGTTGTCCGGACCGCCCCCCGCGCGTGGTCTTCAGGCTTCCCTTCGGGACCTACACGGTGAGCACGCCCACGGCGGACACGAACTATCGCCTCGTCCTCTCCGAGGACGGCCTCACCGTGGTGGAGACCTTCGAGCGTGGGGGCAAGGTCTACCGGCAGGAGTACCGGGTGACGGAGCGGCAGGAGAGCGATACCTGAGGAGCCGCCCTCGTCGGGTGCTCGCGGTGTCTGGCTTCAGCCGCGCCGGTCGCGCAGCCGGGTGTATGTGTATGAGACGAGCAGCAGCATGACGCCCAGCAGGATGAACGTGAGCACGCGTTGATCCGGCGGCAGCTTCGCCACGTCCACCAGCACCAACCGGCCCAGGGCGAGCCCCAGCACCGCCAGCGCGGCCAACCGGTACCAGCGCTCGTGCACCGCGAAGCCCACGCCGAAGAGGAGGAACGCCGCGATGACCCAGCCCAGCGTGACGAGGCCTTCGGGCATCCGCGCGCCCACCAGCGCCACCAGGGACAGCCCCGCGCCCACGGCGCAGATGGCGGTGAAGAGCGTCCGGGCCTCGGGCTGGGGCAGGCCGGCGACGCGCACCGTCCCTCCGCGCTCCACCAGCACGAACGCCACCACCAGCCCGGCGAGCAGCGTCAGCCGTCCCGGCGTCTCCCATTCACACGCGCCCAGCGCCACGTAGAGGATGAGCACGCCCACGCCCCGCAGCACCGGGGACTCCACCCCTCGCGCGGCCAGGCCCGCGACGAGCCCCGTCACCGTCCATGCCGCCACCAGCGCGACGTCGTCGTAGCGCGCGGGCATGGCCAGCGCGAGCGTCACCGCCGTCAGCGCGAGGTACGCGTGCGTCAGCGCCGCGGGCGCACGCTGGAGCCGCGACACGGCCGCCCCCGCGCCATGCGCCAGCGCGACGACGAGCAGGAACGTGAAGAGGCCCGAGTCCTGCTCCTGGGAGACCTCGTACGCGCCCAGCGACGTCAGGCCCGCCCAGTTGAGCAGCGTGAACGCGAGGCTCGCGCGCACGGGCAGGTCGCGCGGACGGACGAGCAGCGCCACGGAGAACAGCAGGAAGTAGAGTGCGAGGAAGCCCAGGCTCAACACCAGGCGGTCGTGCTCGGGGGCCCCCGGCGCCATGTGTCCCGTGCGCACCGCCCAGACGACGTGCGTGCTGTACACGGCCACCAGGCTGGACATGGGGACGATGACCCAGCGGTTGCGCACGAGGAAGAACAGCGCGCCCGCCGCGAGCAGCGTGGTGGACAGCAACGTGAACGCGGTGATGTCGCTGAGCATCCCCGTGTGCAGCCCCAGGAACAGCGCGATGCCCGCCACCGTCTCCGACTGCATCCGGTGCGCGATGGTGACGATGGCCACCACGAAGCCCGCCAGCAGCACCAGCGCCAGCACCTCGCTGTCGATGACCCGCACCGCCGGGATGAAGTGCAGCGCGTAGGTGACGAAGTACGCGAGCGCCAGGCCCCCGCCGAAGACGATGCGGCCGAACAGTTGATGCCGCTGGGCCAGCCACAACCCGAACGCGCCCAGCCCCGCGCTGAGCAGGTAGCCCGCGCCCACGCGCGCCAGCACCCCCAGCTCCCCGAAGTGGTAGGTGATGAGGTACGCGATGCCGATGATGAGCGCCACGATGCCCAGGCGGCTCAGCCAGTAGGTGCCGACATGCGCCTCCAGGTCCCGCTGCTCGGGAGCGGCCACGGCCGGTGCGGCGATGGGGACCGGCGAGACGGCGGGCATGGACCCGGGACGCGGCACCTCCCGGGCCTCCACCTTCGCGAGCCGCGTCTCCAGGGCCGCGACCGTCGCCTCCAGCCGCTTCACCGTGTCCCGCAGGTCCTGCCCTTCACCCTCGTCCGACATGGACTCCCCTCGTGCGCCACCGCGCTTCCCGGCGGATGCGCACGGGGGCCGGATGCCGGTGCTTCAGGCGAGGTTGTGGAAGACGTGCTGCACGTCGTCGTCCTGCTCCAGCATGTCCACCAGCTTGAGCACCTCCGTGGCCTGCTCCTCGGGCAGCTCCTTGAGGGTGCCGGGCAGGGGGATGTACTCGGACTGCGTGGACACGGGCGCGATGCCCTTGGCTTCAATCGCGGACATGAGCTTGCCGAAGTCCGCGAACTTGCAGCGCAAGAGCAGCTGCTTCTCGCCCTTCTCGCCGGTCGTCTCGCCCATCTCCTCCAGCCCGTGGTCGATGAGCTCCAGCTCCAGCTCCTCCGCGTTCACGCCCTCGGCGTCCAGGCGGATGGCGCCCATGTGCTCGAAGAGGCGGGACACGCTGCCCGCCGTGCCCATGCTCCCGCCCAGCTTGGTGAAGGGGAAGCGGACGTTGGCCACGGTGCGCGTGACGTTGTCCGTGGCGGCCTCCACCAGGATGCCCACGCCGTGGGGCGCGAAGCCTTCGTAGAGGAGGATCTGGTAGTCGGCCTGGTCCTGACCGCTGGCGCGCTTGATGGCCGCGTCCACGTTGGTCTTGGGCATGTTCGCCGCGCGGGCGTTCTGCACGGCCCGGCGCAGCGCGGGGTTCGACTCGATGTTCGGCCCGCCCGCCTTCACCGCGATCACGATGTCCTTCGTGATGCGCGTGAAGACCTTCGCCATCTTGTTCCAGCGGGCGAACATCGTCGCCTTGCGTGTCTCGAAAATGCGTCCCATGGTGTCCTCAATATACCGTGACCCGCCCCAGTGGAGAGGGTTTCGGAAAGGGGTTGCGTCACCCGCGCGGGAAGCGGCTCGCCAGCGCGTCGGCCAGGGGGCCCGCGCCCGTGCGCAGGGGGTCCACGCAGGGCAGGCCATGCGCCCGGCCGGTGGACTCCAGCAGCGATAGCGCCTCGGCCTCGCCCAGGTGTTCGGTGTTGATGGCGATGCCCGTGCACTGGATGGCCGGGTTCGTCAGGCGGCCCTCAAGCACCGTGCGGTCGATGACGTCCTGGATGGAGGGCAGCGGGTGCTGCACGCCCCGCATGCGCGTGCGCGTGGGCTCGTGGCAGACGATGAAGGCGTCCGGCTGCGCGCCGTGCAGCAGGCCCAGCGTGACGCCCGCGAAGGAGGGGTGGAACAGCGACCCCTGGCCCTCCACCACGTCCCAGTGGTCCGCGTCGTTCGCGGGCGTGAGCCACTCCGCCGCGCCGGAGACGAAGTCGGACACCACGGCGTCCAGCGCCACGCCGCGCCCGGAGATGAGGATGCCCGTCTGCCCGGTGGCCCGGAAGTCCGCCTTCCACCCGCGCTGGCGCAGCTCCTTCTCCAGCGCCAGCGCCGTGTACTTCTTGCCCACCGCGCAGTCGGTGCCCACGGTCAGGACGCGCAGGCCGGGCCGCTTCGTGCCCTGGCCCGTGGCGAAATCCCGGTCCGGGAAGCGCACGTCGTGCAGCCTGCGCCCGTGCCTCGCCGCCGCGGCCGCCACGGCGGGGAAGGAGGACAGCCGCTTGTGCAGCCCGGTGGCCACGTCCAGCCCGGCCTCCAGCGCCCGCGTCAGCGTGTCCACCCACGCGTCCGCCAGCACGCCGCCCGGGTTCACCACGCCCACCACCAGCGTGCGCGCGCCCTTCGCCTTCGCCCGGGCAAGGTCCATGTCCGGCAGGCCACAGTCCGCCACGCAGCCCGGGAGGCGCAGCTGACCCACGCACCAGTCGGGCCGCCAGTCCACGATGCCGTGGGCCGTCTTGGCCGCGAGCTGATCCTTCACGTCCCCCAGGAACAGCAGGTAGGGCTTGTCGATGTCCACGCGCGGTGCCTTAGCACGGCCGAAAAACGGCGTGGAAATGGCGCGGGGGAATAAGCGCGACACCGGACGTAACAGGGAGGAGCCCGCTTACGGGCACCGTCTTCCGGAGTCACCCATGCGCTTCATTCCTGCCGCAGCCGTCGTGTTCGCCGCCTCGCTCGCCACCGCCTGTGGCGGCCCCCTCGAGGAGGAGGCCCCTGGCGCGGAGGTCGTGGACGAGTCCCTCGCCAGCCAGGAGCAGGGCGTCGACGAGTCCTGCGTGGGCTCGAGCGTGGTGCTGGCGCAGCCGGACGGCGCTTCGGTCGCGGCTGTGTTTCCCCACTGCTCGTACGCGGACGCGGCGGCGGCCTCCAACGACGGCACCTATGATCAGCCGTCCTGTGCCCACCGCTTCGTGACGGAGGTCACCGGCCTGGCGGGCAACTACGCCCAGCCGTTCGTGGAGGTCATCCCCGCGTCGAGCAACGTCACGGAGAGCGCCTGCAAGGGCCTGGCGATCGCCGGCGCCGCGTTCGGCTACGCGAATGGCTACTGGTATTCGCTGGGCTCGGTGAGCACCACCGGCACGTGGTACCCGGCGGGTCCCTTCTTCCCGGCGTTCTGCGGGCTGCGCGTCAACATCGGCTCGGGCGGGTCCGGCTACAGCAAGATGCGCGTCACGGGCCTCGGCGCGGCGCTGGGCGTCTTCAAGGCCCGGGTGCGCACGGGCGTTCGCATCGGCAACGGCCCCTGCTAGCCCTCCGGGCCGCCGTCCCGGGTGTCCCACCTGTCGGGTGGGAAGCGCTGGGGAGGGTGTCGACGGACTTCGCGGGAGGGGCGGCTCCTGCTAGGAACGCCCCTGTGGTGTTCCGCCCGCGATCGCCCCGCGTCGCCCCCCGGCCCGGGGAGTCCTCCGCATCCGACGCGGAGGTGCCTTCGGCTTCCCGTGAGGACGCCGCGGAGTTCCAGGCGCTCGTCGCGCAGTGCGCGCCGGCGCTGGAGGCGCGGGCCCGCATCCTGTGCCGGGGCCGCAACCCGTCGGACGCGAAGGACCTGCTGCAGGAGACCTACGAGCGCGCCTTCCGCGCGTTTCATACGTATGACCGGTCCGCGCCCCCCATGGCGTGGCTGGCGTCCATCCTCGTTCGACGCTTCCTCGACTGGTGCCGGCACGACCGGCGCCACCCCCACGAGGAGTTCACCGACACGATGGGGGACACCCTGGCGGAGGCCGAAGCCGCCCCGGAGACGTGGGCGCGCTACACGTTGGATGACGTGTGGCAGGCGGTGGAACAGCTTCCCCCGGAGCTGCGCGAGGTGGTCCGCATGAAGGACATGGAGCGACAGAGCTACGCGGAGATCGGCCGACGGCTCGGCATCCCGTCCATGACGGTGGGCACCCGCCTGTTCCGGGCGCGCAAGAAGCTCAAGGAGCTGCTCCTGGCCCGGGAAGGGACCGCGGAGGGGCCGGCATGACGGTGTCATGTGAACAGCTCGCCGCCTTCGTGGACGGAGAGCTTCCGCCCGAGGAGGCCGAGGCCTTCCAGCTCCACCTCGCGGACTGCGCGGAGTGCCAGGCCGGCCTGGAGGACCAGGTGCAGGCGAGCCTCCTCGTGCAGGCCGCCGCGGACGCCCGTCCCGGTGCGCAGGCGGGGGCCGGAGCGTCGCCGGGGGCGGACGCCCGGCCCGGCGTGGGCCTCCGGGCCGTGCCTGGGACGGGAAACCCGTCCGCGCCGGTGTCCGACGCCGGGGAGCGGTCCTCCCTCTCTCGCTCCGAACGTCCCCGCGCACGCGCCTGGGATCGCCGCCGCGTGGCGGGCTTCGCGGCGGCCGCCGCCGCGGTGGTGCTCGCCGTGCTCGCGGTGGGGCGTCCGTGGAGGTCGTCCGGGTCGGAGCGCGCGCTGCCCTTCGCGCTCGCCGCCGTGCGCCCCCTGGAGGGCCGGCTGAGCCACCCGGGGCTCGCGGACTACCGCGCCCTGGGCACGATGCGCGGCAGCGCGGATGGCCGGCCGGAGTTGGACCTCAAGGCCCTGACGGAGCTGGAGGCGAAGGGGGACCTGCACGGCGTCGCGACCGCGTGGCTCGCGGCCGGGGACTTCGAGCGCGCGGAGCGCATCCTGGAGCGCCTGCCCGCGTCGCCCGCCGTGCTGGGCGACCTGGCGCTGGCGGCCCTGGGCCGGGCCCAGCCGGAGCGCGCGCTGTCCATCCTGGAGCTCGGCCTGGAGTCCGCGCCGGACGACGCGCGGCTGCACTGGAACCGGGGCCTCGCGCTCCAGGCGCTCTCGCTGGAGCTGGCCGCCGCGGAGGAGTTCTCCCGCGTGGCGCGGGCGAAGGAGCCCGGCTGGAGCACCGAGGCCGTGGAGCGCGCGGACGGCCTGCGCAAGGGCGCGCTGGCGCGGCGCGACTCGTGGAAGGCCATGAACGCGGCCGGCATGGCGCTGGCGCTGGACGGCACGCCGTACCCGGCCTCCATGGCGCGGCGAAACCCGGACCTGGCGCGGCTGTACCTCTACCACGCGCTGCGCGCGGCCCCGTCCGTGGAGCGGGTGAAGGCGCTGGCGCCGCTGGCCGGAGTGCTGGACGAAGCCACCCGCACGAAGACGGCGAGCGCCTACGTGGCCCGCGTCGCGGCGGCGGACTTCCACAAGCGCGGCCCGCTGGCGAACACCTACCGGGAGATATTGACCGGCACGCGGACGCTGGAGGGCGCGGAGGCGGACGCGTTCCTCGCGCGGCTGCGGCGCTCCAGTGAGCGCGACCTGCTGCTGGGCGCCATCCTGCTGCTCCACCAGGAGGACCGCTTCGTCGACGAGCTGACGACGCTGGTCCGGCAGTCCGGCGAGCCCGCATGGTACGACGCACCGCTCGCCCGGGGCCGGGCGCAGGCGGCGCTGGCGCGGGGCGACGCGCAGACGGCGGAGAAGTCCCTCCAGGACGGGCTGGCCGCGTGCCGGAGCGCGGGCTTCCAGTACCGCTGCGTGGACCTCCAGCGGCACATGGCGGGCCTCTACAACCGGCTGGACCGCCGCAAGGAGGCCGAGTCCCTGGCCCGCTCCGCGCTGGAGGAGGCGTTCCGCAGCGACAGCTGGTTCCAGGAGGAGCGGCTCCTGGCGGAGCTGGTGACGAGCGCGCGGCTGAGCCACGACCCGGCGCTGGCCCGCGCGTTCCTGGACGAGTACGTCCAGCACGCGCCGGAGGACTGCGCGCGCCGCTCGGAGTACCACCACGCGCGGGCGCTCCTCTTCGTAGAGGACCTGGACGCGAAGCGGGCCCGGCGCGAGGTGCAGGACGCGCTCGCCTGTCCCAGCGCGCCCACGCTCCTGGAGGTCGCCGTCGCCGGAGACCTGCTGCGGCTGGAGGGCAGCGCGGTGCCGGGCCGCGAGCTGGACCGCGTGCGCGAGCGCCTCCGCGTGCTGCGCGAGGACCCGTCGCTGACGGCGGGCGAGCGGCTGCTCGTGGACCACATCGAGGGGCGCATCCTCATCGAGCGCGACCGCGACGCGGGCCGCAAGCTGCTCCGCGGGGTCATCACCGGCTCCGCGCTCCAGCGCTCCACCGACATCGAGGCGCGCAAGGCCTGGGCCCACAGCCACCACGTGCTGGTGATGGACGCCGGCCGGGCGAAGGAGTGGGGCCCCGCCGTGGACCTGCTCGCGGAGGAGGTGGACCGCACCGCGCCCACGTCGTGCCTGCTGGCGCTGGCCGGCCAGGACGAACGGCTGCTCTTCGTCGCCCGCGGCCCCACCGGCGCGAGCAGCGGGCTGTACCTCAACGCCCTGAAGCGGCCCCTGCGCGAACAGGTGCCCGCGGTGCCCGAGCCGCTCCTCCAGGTGCTCGCCGGCTGCGACGCGGTGCGGGTGCTCGCGGAGCCCATCCTCCAGGGGCGCCCCGGGCTGCTGTCGGTGGACCGCGCGTGGAGCTACCTCGCCCCCGGCGGCCACCGCGTGGAGGCCCCGGCCGTGGCGCCCGCCCCGAAGCGGCTGGTGGTGTCGGACGTGGAGCCGCCCGCGGCGCTGGGGCTGCCGCGCCTGATGCCGTGGAAGGGCGCGACGGGCCCGGGCGACGTCCACCTGCGGGGTCGCGCGGCCACGCCGGAGGCGGTGCTCGCGGAGATGAAGGACGCCACGGAGGTGGAGCTGCACACGCACGGCCTGTCCGGCGCCGTGTCCGACGCGGCCTTCCTGGCGCTGTCCCCCGACGCGGCCGGCCGTTACGCGCTCACGGCGGAGGACCTGGAAGGTCAGACGCTCCAGGGCGCCCCGGTGGTGATGCTGGCCGCCTGCGACGCGAACGTGGGTGCGTGGCGCTACCACGCGGTGTGGAGCCTGCCGGCCGCGCTCATCCAGGCGGGCGCCCGGGCCGTGGTCGCGCCGTCCACGGAGGTGCCGGACGTGGAGGCCGGGGCCTTCTTCCAGGCGCTGCTGGACTCCCTGCGGCGCGGCACACCGCCCGCGCAGGCGCTCCGGGACACCCGCGCCCGGTGGCTCCAGCAGGGCAGCGCCCGGTGGGTCCAGGATCTGGTCGCGTTCGAATAACCGGACTTCCGGCGAATAATCGCGCCCGAACGCGTATGGGAACCGGGAGGAATCATGATCACGCGTTGGAAGTCCGCAGTGGGAAGAATGGCCGTGGGAATCGCCACCCTGTCGGCGGCGCAGGCCGGGGCCCAGCAGGCGAGGACGCCGAACCCGGCGGTGAAGGCCGCCCCGGTGGCGAAGCCCGTCACCAGCCCGGCGACGGCGAAGTCCACCGGCACTGTGGACGTGGCCGTGGATGACGGCGCCAAGGGCACCCGGATGTACCGGTACGACCGGGGCAGCGGGAAGCTCACGTTGGTGAAGCAGCTCAGCCAGAAGGAGGCGGCCAGCACCACCGCCGGCTTCAAGGCGCTGGCCTCCGTGGAGAGCAGCGGCGGCATGTCCCTGGTGGACCCGGGCCGCGGCGGCGCCGTCGCCCCTGAAGGCCCGCGCCCCCCGGGCGGAGGCGGAGGCCCCCCGGGCGGACATGATCCAGGCCTCATGACCCAGGCGGACCTGGCCAACATCAACCGCGAGCTGGCCACCCTGAAGCTGAACAAGGCCCAGGTGAAGCTCGGCATGCCGCAGCAGCGGTAATCCCAGCCTCTCACCGGATGAAACGGACGGCCGTGGCGCCGGGGTAGGGACGCGTCCCCTCACCCCGGAGGGCCACGGCCTTCACGTTCCTGGATGGACCCTGGCCCACGCGTTCAACCCCAGACGCCCCGAGTGTCGGCCCTGACCTCGCTCCCGCGTTTCCCGTGCCTCTCGTGCCTTGCCCCACGTACAACGTGGTCACACTTTTCGTGCGTGAGGGGGCGCTGCTCGCCCGTTTGTCTTTGACGCCCTTCTCGTCCGAATGACTGTGGGTCCGGCCGGAGGACCCCAAGGCGGCAGGAGGGTGCACACATGGGGAACATGGAGAACGGTTGTCGTGGAGCGGGAGTGCGCACGCTGGTGGGGGCATGGGTCCTGACCCTGGCGGTGCTGGGGGCGGGCTGTGACCCTGGCGCGAACGAACCCGCGCTAATGGACTCACTGGCCACGCAGGAGCAGGCGGCGCTCAGCTACAACAAGCTGTCCGCCAACGGGCTGTCGTACAATGGCTTGTCATTCAATGGCCTGTCCTTCAACGGCCTGTCTTTCAATGGCTTGTCAACGGCCGCCTTCGCGTCGTGGTTCAGCGCGGATCCGGCGCTCGCGGACGAGGTCATGCGCTACGTCGTGCGCTGCGCCGTCCCCGCGGGGCAGACGCGCGCGTACACGCATGCGGCGACGAACACGGTGCACACCTGGACGGGGCTGCTGGGCCTGGCGCCGGGCTGGGCCGGGGGCGCGCCCCCGACGCTGGCGGAACAGCAGATCGTCTCCGCGTGCCTCGCCGCGCACGCCAACCCCTTCGGCGTGAGCGTGCCCATCTCCGTGCAGGGCCGGGACGGGCTGGGGCAGCCGATTGCCTCCTCCTCGGAGGAGCTGGCCATGTTCGCCCGGCCGGAGTCGTGCTTCTTCGGCAACCTCTTCCAGGGCCAGGGCCTCTACGCGGGCAGCCAGAACCCGCCCCTCGCCGCGAACCAGAGCACCACGCGCGCGTGCGCGGTGGTGGATGGCTCCGGGGCGCCGCGCATGACGTGCTCGCCGCTCGTCTACGTGGGGAAGTGCTCGGCGGCGTGCACCCCGGATGGCACGGCCGGGCGGGCCTTCGCGAGCTGCACGGCGGGCGGGGTCACCTTCCAGCCGCTCTCCACGTACGTGCGCGACGCGGACCTGGCCGTGTGCGGTGACGGCGTCTGCCAGGTGACGGAGTCCTGCGGGACGTCCAACACGTACAACGCGTGCGCGGCGGACTGCGGCGCCTGTCCTTGAGGAGGAGCGGGGCGGCCTTCAGCCGGAGTGGGAGCCCAGGCCGGAGGCCGCGCCCGCGCGCAGCCGTTCGTGCAGCGCGTCGGTGAGCAGGTACCAGAACTGGACGTTGCCGAAGCTGAGGATGTCGCCGCCCCTGAGCGGCACCTCGCGCTTCCCGGTGGTGCTGGCGTTGACGAAGGTGCCGTTGGTGGAGCCCAGGTCGCGCACGGTGCAGCGCGCTTCGGCGCGGCTCCACTTGAGCTCCGCGTGCTGCTTGGACACGGACGCGTCGTCCAGCACCAGCTCGCAGTCCAGCCTCCGGCCAATCCTCAGCACGTCGGAGTCCTTGAGGTTGGGGAGGGTGGCGACGAGCAGGTCGTCGAACTCGAAGAGCAGGGCGAGCATGCCCTGCTCGACGTCGCCGGGATCCGCCATGCGGGTGGGCGCGAGCGCGGCGGCGGACAGCTCCGACGGCGGACGCTGTACCAGCGCGAAGGGGCCCAGCTGGTGCTGGAAGGCGCCCACGGGCAGGGCGGAGGCGAGCGCGCGCAATTCCTGGACGGACAACACGGGGGGCAGCCTAACGGGTCGGCCGTCGGGCGCCCAGCCACTACCGGACGGTCACGGTGAGGCTTTCGTTGACCCGCGAGTCGCTCGTTCCCTACATTGACCCTTTCGAGTCGCGGGCCGGGTTCCAGGAGGGAGCGCCGGACCTCCGATGCATGCAGCCAGGTGATGGAAGGAGCGGTGGTTCGATGAGCGGGAGCGACAACATCCCGATGACCCCTCACGGTCTGCAGAAGCTCAAGGACGAGCTGAAGCACCTCCAGTCCGTGGAGCGGGGCAAGATTTCGCGTGAGATCGAGGTCGCGCGCGCGCACGGCGACCTGCGTGAGAACGCCGAGTACCACGCGGCCAAGGAGAAGCAGTCGCACATCGAGGGGCGCATCCTGACCCTCGGCGACTGGATCGCCCGCGCGGAGGTCATCGACCCGGCGAAGCTGGGCGGCGACAAGGTCGTCTTCGGCGCCACCGTGGAGCTGGTGGACACGGAGAACGACAAGACCATCAGCTACCGCCTGGTGGGGGAGACGGAGGCCGACCTGAAGAAGCGGTGGATCGCCGTGACCTCTCCGGTGGCGCGCGCGCTCATCGGCAAGAAGGTGGGCGACGTCGCGACGGTGCAGAGCCCCGGCGGCGTCCGCGAGCTGGAGGTCGTGAAGATCAGCTTCGAGGATCCGCAGGAAGAGCCGGCCAGCGCGAGCTGAAGCCCGGCTGGCCGGATGTCCTTCGGGGGGGCGGGCCTGGGCTCGCTCCCCCGGTTTCGTTTTCCGCGCGGCGTCAGGCGTGCTTCGTAGGATGGAGGCTGGAAAATCCGCGTGAACCACCCGCTCGCCAGCCTCGTTGGACCTCTCAAGTACGCGTGTCAGCGTGACTTCGCCCAGCTCGGGACCGTGAAGGACTTGCGCACCCTGATGGAGCGCACCCTGGCCGCGGCCGGGGGCGTGGACGCGCGGGCGCTGGAGGACTTGAGGGCGGCGCTGCCGCACGTGGATCCGCCCGCGCCCCCGGAGCACCGCAAGGCCGCGCTGCGCCAGGTGCTGGGGGCGCTGAAGCTCAGCGGCGTGGCGCTGCCGGAGGAGCTGGAGCGGGTGGTCGTCACGGGGGAGATCAACGCCGTGGCGGCGGGGTTCCCGCGTGCGCCGGAGCGGGCGCACCTGCTCGAAGGGGAGCTGCTCCCCGCGCCGCCCCGTCGCCGGTTGACGCCGCCGCCGGGGACAATGGAGGCGCGCGGCAACACCGTGCCGCCCTGGCGTTCGCAGGACCCCGTGTCCGAGCCGCTTCCGTCGGGAGCGCGGACCGCGACACCTCCGGGTGCCAACGCGGGCCCGGCCCGGGGCGAGCCCGTTCCCTACGGCGCGCGCATGGCGGCCTCCCGTGGCGGAGCGCCAGGCCCGGCGCAGGGCACGGCCTCGCGTGGCGGGGCCCTGGTCCCTGCCCGGAACGAACCCCTGCCTTACGGTGCGCGCATGGCCGCGGCCGGTGGCGCCGCCTCCGCCGGTTCCGGCAACGCGGTGGCCCGCGCTCCCGTGGCGAAGACGGGCACCGACCCTCGCAAGGGCGCGCCGCCGGCGGAGCGCGCACCCGCGGAGAAGACCCGGAAGAAGAAGGCCAAGGCCGTGGGCGCGGAGGCGTCCCGCTCGGAGGCGAAGCTGCTGTCCATCGCGCCGCGCACGGGCCCGCTGTCCGCGCCGCTCAAGACGCTGGGCAAGCGGCTGGGGCCGCGCCTCGTCGCCGTCCTGGACAAGAAGGGTCTGCGCCGCACCGGCGACATCCTGTTCCTCTTGCCACGCTGTTACGAGGACCGGCGCCGGCTGCGCACCATCGCGGAGCTCATCCCCGGCGAGCGCGGCGTGACGGTGGGCACCGTCAAGACGGCGGACTTCGTCCCGGGACGCGGTGGCAAGCGCATGTTCCGCGCCGTCGTGGGGGACCGGTCCGGCAGCATCGCGGCCACCTATTTCAACGCGGGGCCGTGGCTCAAGAGCCGCTTCTCCGTGGGCAAGCAGCTGGTGCTCTCCGGTGAGGTGCGCGCCTCCATGAACGGCCGGGAGATGGCCCACCCGGAGCTGGAGCCCGCCGAGGACCTGGAGAACACGACCTCCGTCCACTTCCACCGCATCGTCCCCGTCTACCCGGGCTTCGAGCGCGGGGAGCAGCGCTCCTTTCGCGAGCTGACCTCGCGCATCAGCGAGCAGCACGCGCACCACCTGGAGGAGCCGCTGCCCGCGGACCTGCGCCGCCGCTACCACCTGATGGGGCTGCCGGACGCGCTGCGCTTCATCCACTTCCCGCCGGACGACGCGGACCTGGAGGCGCTGGACGCGCACCAGAGCCCCGCGCACCGCCGGCTCGCGTTCGACGAACTGTTCTTCCTCCAGCTGGGCATGGCCTTGAAGCGCCAGGGCATCAAGGCGGAGGAGGGCATCTCCTTCGACGTCACCCCGGAGCGGCTGGAGAAGGCCCGCGCCGCGCTGCCCTTCCAGCTCACCGGCGCGCAGGCGCGCGTGGTGGGCGACATCGCGCGGGACATGGCGCGCCCGGAGCCGATGAACCGGCTGGTGCAGGGCGACGTGGGCAGCGGCAAGACGGCCGTGGCGCTCGTGGCCGGCATGGTGGCGCTGCAGGACGGCTACCAGGTGGCGGTGATGGCCCCCACCGAGATCCTGGCCGAACAGCACGAGCGCACCTTCCGCCGCATCCTGGAGCCGCTGGGCTTCCGCGTGGGGCTCATCAGCGCGGCGGGCACCGCGAAGCACAAGCGCGAGGTGCGCGAGGCCGTGGCGAAGGGAGACATCCACCTGGCCGTGGGCACGCACGCGCTGATTGAGGGCGGCGTGTCCTTCCAGAAGCTGGGGCTGGTGGTCATCGACGAGCAGCACCGCTTCGGCGTGCTCCAGCGCCACACGCTCATGAGCAAGGGGCTCACGCCGGACGTGCTGGTGATGACCGCCACGCCCATCCCGCGCACGCTCGCGATGACGCTCTACGGCGACCTGGACGTGTCCATCATCGACCAGCTCCCGCCGGGCCGCACGCCCATCACCACGCGCGTCTTCAATAACGAGCAGCGCGCGCGCGTCTACGAAGCGGTGGGCGCGGAGCTGGCCAAGGGCCACCAGGCCTACGTCGTCTATCCGCTGGTGGAGGAGTCGGAGAAGCTGGACCTGGAGGACGCCACCCAGGGCGCGGCGAAGTTGCAGGTCGTGTTCCCCGACGCCAGCGTGGGCCTGCTGCACGGGCGCATGAAGCCGGAGGAGAAGGACGCCGTGATGGAGGCGTTCCGCGACAAGCGCATCCAGCTGCTCGTCTGCACCACGGTGGTGGAGGTGGGCGTGGACGTGCCCAACGCGTCCGTGATGGTCGTGGAGGCCGCGGAGCGCTTCGGCCTGTCGCAGCTGCACCAGCTGCGCGGGCGCGTGGGCCGTGGCGCCGCGGCCAGCTACTGCTTCCTCGTCGCGGGCGCCGCGCGCTCCTGGGAGTCCACCGAGCGGCTGGGCGTGATGGAGCGCAGCAGCGACGGCTTCGTCATCGCGGAGAAGGACCTGGAGATCCGCGGCCCCGGCGAGTTCCTGGGCACGCGGCAGAGCGGCCTGCCGGAGCTGGCCGTGGCGAACCTCGTGCGCGACGGCGACCTCCTGTCGCTCGCCCAGGTGGAGGCGCGGCGCATCATGGACGCCGACCCCAAGCTCCAGGAGCCGGACCACCAGGGGCTCGTGAAGGCGCTGGAGGAGCGCTGGGAGGGCCGGCTCGCGCTCGCCCGGGTAGGGTAGGCCCGGGGAGGCCTGCGTCCGCCCACCGGATTGGCCCGGACTGTTGGCGTGCTTACTCTTCCCTGGAGGAGCACGAGGGGGCACACGCGATGGGAGACTGGGGCCGAGCGGAGTATCTGGCGAGGCAGGGCATCCGGGACCGGCGGGTGCTCGCGGCGATCGCCAACCTGAGCCGCGCGGACTTCGTGCCCGAGGGTGAGCGGGACGCGGCCTACCAGGATGTGCCCCTGCCCATCGGCCACGGACAGACCATCAGCCAGCCCTACGTGGTCGCCCTGATGACGGAGGCCCTGGGGCTGCGCGGCGGCGAGCGCGTGCTCGAGATTGGAACCGGCTCCGGCTACCAGACGGCGGTGCTCGCGCTGATGGCCCGCGAGGTCTACACGGTGGAGATCGTCCGCGAGCTGGCCCGGCCCGCCCGGCGACTGCTGCACCGGCTGGGCTTCACCAACGTGTTCTTCCGGGAGGGCGACGGCTCCCTGGGCTGGCCCGAGGCCGCGCCCTTCGACGCCATCATCGCCACCGCTGCGCCGGAGGAGATTCCCCGCGAGCTGCTGCGGCAGCTGAGGCCCGGAGGGCGCATGGTCATCCCCGTGGGCCCCACGCACGAGGCGCAGGAGCTGCTGCGCCTCCGCCGGGGCCAGCCGGGGATGCTGCCCCGGGTGGACCGCCTGCTGCCGGTGCGCTTCGTGCCCATGACGGGCCAGGCCTCGGTTCCGACCTGACGCGAGCCGACGGTGCTGGCGGGTGCGGAAGGACGCACGCCTGCACGCCCACTGCCTGCGTCCCGGGTCGCGTTGCCGTGAGGGGAGGGGACCGGTAACGTCCCGTCCATGATCATCTGCCCGGTCTGCGACCACGTGCAGTCGGAAGGCGAAGAGTGCGAAGGCTGCGGCAAGCGCTTTCCTGGCCTCGTGAACACCCCGGACCCTGTCGTGGCCCCGCTGCCGGAGCTGGAGCTGACGCACCACGCGGGTGGCCGGGTGCCCGTGGATGCGCCCGTGCTGCCGGAGCTGGACCTGACGCGGCTGCGCTCGGGGCCGGACCTGCCGGCCATGTCCGTGCCCGACCTGGAGCTGACCCGCTCGGGCGTCACGGGCGAGGTGCCCGTCGCGCAGATGACCGACCTGGACACGGGCCGCGCGCAGGACGACGGCGTGCGCACCGTCGCTCCCGTGGGCGCGGTGACGTGCCGCTACTGCCGCCACGTCCAGGCGGAGGGCCTGCTGTGTGACGGCTGCGGCATGCGCCTGCCCCGCGTCAAGGTGGCGGCGCAGACGACCGCGAAGCGCAAGGGCGCGGACGAGGGCGAGCGCGTGCCCTGTCCCTCCTGCCACGTGCCGGCCTGGCCGGGCCGCGCGTGCGTGGCGTGCGGCACGAAGGTGGAGGCGGAGGCGTGACGGCTCCGGCACTGACGGCGGGCTACGTGTGCAGCGAGGGCTGCGGCTTCACCGCGTCGCTGTGGGAGGTCGTCTACCGCTGCCCGCGCTGCGAAGGACTGCTGGAGGTGGCCCACGACGAGGCCGCCCTGCGCGCCGTGCCCGCTTCGGAGTGGAAGCGCCGCTTCGAGTCCCGCTTCGCCACCTCCCGGCTGCCGGACGGCTCGGGCGTGTGGGGCAAGCGCGAGTGGGCGCTGCCCGAGCTGCCGGTGGAGGACATCGTCTCGCTGGGCGAGGGGCGCGTGCCGCTCAAGCCGCTGCCCCGCATGGCGGCGGAGCTGGGGCTGGGCTCGCTGATGTTGAAGGAGTGCGGCGTCTCCCCGACGGGCAGCTTCAAGGACTGGGGGATGACCGTCCTGGTGTCCGCGGTGAAGCACCTGCGCTCGCGCGGCACGCCCATCCGCGCGGTGGCGTGCGCGTCCACGGGCGACACGTCCGCGGCGCTGTCCGCGTACGCCGCGGCGGCGGGTATCCCGGCAGTGGTGTTCCTGCCGAAGAACAAGGTGTCGCTCGCGCAGCTCGTGCAGCCCATCGCCAACGGGGCGCGCGTGCTGTCGCTGGACACGGACTTCGACGGCTGCATGAAGCTGGTGCAGGCGGTGACGGCGGACACGGGGCTGTACCTGGCGAACTCGATGAACTCGCTGCGCATCGAGGGCCAGAAGATGATCGCCATCGAGCTGTGCCAGGACCTGGGCTGGGAGCCGCCGGATTGGATCGTCATCCCGGGCGGCAACCTGGGCAACGCGAGTGCGCTGGGCCGGGGCCTGGACCTGCTGTTCAACCTGGGGCTCATCACCCGCCGGCCGCGCATCGCGGTGGCGCAGGCGCAGCGGGCCAACCCCCTGGCGCGCGCCTTCCGAGGTGGCTTCCAGGACCTGGTGCCCATGCAGGCGGGAGCGACGCTCGCGTCCGCCATCCAGATTGGCAACCCGGTGTCCTTCCGCCGCGCGGTGCGGATGCTGCGCGCGTTCGACGGCGTGGTGGAGGAGGCGTCGGAGTCGGAGCTGGCCAACGCGGCGGCCCGGGCGGACCGCGAGGGCACCTTCACCTGTCCGCAGACGGGCGTCGCGCTGGCGGCGGTGGAGAAGCTGGCCGCGTCGGGCGTGATGGCGAAGGGCGCCAGCGTCGCGGTGGTGGCCACCGCGCACGGGCTGAAGTTCGCGGACTTCAAGGTGGGCTACCACCGGCAGACGCTGGCGGACGTGAAGGCCGCGCTCGCGAACCCGCCGGTGGAACTGCCCGCGGACCTGTCCGCCGTGCGCGCCGCCCTGAAGGACCTGGGCTGAGCCCGTTCAGGAAGTAAGGCCGGGAAGCGGCTCCGGCAGCGCGTCGGGCAGGGCCTGTTCGACGCGGCGGACGCTCGGCAGGAGCGTGCACGCCGCCACGAGCAACACGGTGGCAGCGCCCAGCAGCAGGAAGAACAGGGCGATCCCCCGGCCCGGCCCCGTGCCCCCCACCCAGGGGCCCAGCGCGGAGGCCAGGGGGCTGCCCACGGCCATCATCGGCTCGAAGACGTGATCCGCGAGCGGTCCGGAGAGCAGGTAGGCGGCCGGGATGGCGCCGCCGGACAGCGCGGCATGCACGGCGAAGACGCGGCCCTGCAACCCGGTGGGGACCTTGCGCTGCCAGAGGGTCTGGTTGCAGCTCATGATGACGGGGACGGTGAACAGGACGCCGAACGCGCCCGCGCCCACGCCCCACGCGGACGCACGTGACGCGCCCAGCCCCATGAACAGGCCCTGGAGCAGCACGAACCCCAGCACGGTCCAGACGCCGCGCGCCCCGCCCCAGGCGAGCAGCAGCAGGCTTCCGGCGAGCATGCCCACGCCGCCCGCGGTCATCACCGCGCCCAGCGTGCGCACGTCGGTGAAGGACATGACCAGGGGCGTGACGAGCACCTGGAGGATGCCCAGGTTGAAACTCATCAGCGTGAGGAGGACCTGGAGCCCCAGGAGGCCCGGCCGCTCGCGGATGTAGCGCCAGCCCACTGCGGCGTCCTGGAGCGCGCGGACTCCCAGGGACGCCTTCACCGGCGCTGCCTCCGTCGGTGGTGCGGCGGGCACGCGCAGGGACTGGAGCACCGCCAGCGAGAGGGCCGCCGCGATGACGTCGATGATCAGCAGGCCGGTGACGCCGATGAGGGGCAGCAGGACGCCGGACAGCAGCGGCGCGACGATGTAGCCCAGCGCCAGGCCCAGCTGCATGAGGCCATTGGCGCGCGGAAGCTGCTCCGGGCCCACCATCAGCGTCGTGGCCTTGGTGAAGGCAGGGCGTTGGACGCTGTTGAACGCGGCGCCGGCCGCGACGAGCGCGAGGAGGGCGCCCACGCTCAGGCGATCCAACCAGAGCAACAGCGCGATGAGCACCGTGCAGACGGCTCCGCCCGCGTGCCCCAGCATCATCACCTTGCGCAGGTCGTGCCGGTCCACCACGCCGCCCAGCAGCGGTGCCACCAGCACGCCCGGCGCGAAGGCGGCCAGGGCGATGAGCGAGTAGAGCGACGTGGACCGCGTGTGCTCATACATCCACACGCTCAGGCCGAAGCCGTTCAGGTGCGAGCCCATGCCCGACACCGTCTGCCCCAGCCACAGCAGCACGAACCGGGAGAAGGGCGGCGGCCCGCTGTCACGGCCTCGCGGTGGCTGGGGGAGGGAGGTTCGCATGCCCGGGTCGAACTGGAGTGGCCACGAACCCTGCCACTCCGCTCTGACACCGGGCGTCCGGCGAACCTCCCGGGTTTCGCTACTCCACCGTGAGCGGCAGGCGCGACTCGATGGTGAGCCCGAAGCCGGAAAGGCCCCGGTAGGTCATGTCCGTGTTGGACATCACGCGCATGGCGCTCACGCCCAGGTCGGTGAGGATCTGGCAGCCCATGCCCACGTCGCGCGACTCGTTGGCCGCGAGGCTGACGGACGCGTTGCTGCCGTCGCCCGCGCGCTTGTGGTGGATGCCGAAGTCGTTGCCGTGCATGCCGGGCAGGTAGACGATGACGCCGTTGCCCTCGCGCGCCACGTTCTCCAGCGCGCGGTCCAGCAGCAGGTTGCACTTGCAATCCGGTGACCCGAACACGTCACCCAGGGCGCAGGCGCCGTGCAGGCGCACCAGCGGGGCGGGCTGGGCCTTCGCGGGGTCGCCCTTCACCAGGACCAGGGACTTCGCGCCGTCGGGCGTCCACGTGTACGTGAGGGCGGTGAACTCGCCGTGGCGGGTGCGCACGACGCTCTGGCCGGGCTCGCGGCGCACCAGCCGGTCCTTGCGGCTGCGGTACTGGATGAGGTCCGCGATGGTGATGAGCTTGAGGTTGTGCTCGCGCGCGAACTGCTTCAGGTCCGGCATGCGCTGCATGGTGCCGTCGTCCTTCACCAGCTCGCAGAGGATGCCGGAGGGCTGCAGGCCCGCGAGGCGCGCCAGGTCCACGGCGGCCTCGGTGTGGCCCGCGCGGCGCAGCACGCCGCCCTCGCGGTAGCGCAGCGGGAAGATGTGGCCGGGGCGCAGGAAGTCGTCCGCGGTGCTGTTCGGGTCCGCGAGCGCGCGGATGGTCTTCATGCGGTCGCTGGCGGAGACGCCGGTGGTCGTGCCGTGGCGGAAGTCCACGGAGACGGTGAAGGCGGTGCGGTGGGATTCCGTGTTCTCCGACACCATCTGCGGCAGGCGCAACGCGTCCAGCCGCTCCGCGAGCATGGGCTGGCAGATGATGCCGCTGGTGTGGCGGACCATGAAGGCCAGCTGCTCCGGGGTGGCCAGCTCGGCGGCCATGATGAGGTCGCCTTCGTTCTCGCGGTCCTCGTCGTCGGCGACGATGACGCACTTGCCGGCCTGGATGTCGCGGATGGCCTCCTCGATGGTGTTCAACTCGGAGTCTCGGCTCATGTCGGAGGGGCTCATCCTGCTGACGGCGTGGAGAGGCATGGTGGGCGGCATGTAACGCGAGGGGGGTGGGGTGGCAAGCCATGCCCGGGAAGCGAGCGTGCGTCCGTTCAATGGCTGGGATGAGGGAAACCTGTGACGGGGCGCCCATGTAGGTGGCGTGGCCCGGCCGGCGACTCGACGGGCTGGAGCCCCTGATGTAGGATGCTCGGTTCCGTGAGCGCAGACATCCAGGACAAGCGGGCCCGGTTCAACCAGCTGCAGGACAGCCTGGCGACCCGGCAGAGCACTACCCACTTCACCCACGCGGGTGTTTCCGTCATCGCCTTCATGCTGATTTCAGGGGCGGCGGGGAAGCTGTTCTACGACTCCCTGCGCACGCCGGTGCTCGCCTGGGGTGCCACCCTCCTGGCGCTGGGGCTGCTGGTGTACGGCTTCCGCAGCTACCGCCAGGGCCGCAAGGTGCTGGTGGACGAGCTCCAGCGCTATGAGGCGCTGCTGGCGCTGCGCCGCGAGCTGCACCTGGACAACCCTGCCGCACTCCTCCCCCGGTGAGCGCCGCGAGGAAGGTCGCCCTTCCGGGGCGGTTCATCGTGCTGGAGGGCCTGGACGGCGCGGGCACCACCACGCAGACGGAGCGTCTGGCATCCCTGCTGAGGTCGGAGGGGCACGACGTCGTGACGACGCGCGAGCCCTCGGATGGCCCGGTGGGCACGATGCTGCGCCAGGCGCTGACGGGCCGCCTGGGCCTGCCGCAGGGCCGGGGACCGCTGGCGCAGGAGACGCTGGCGCTGCTGTTCGCGGCGGACCGGACGGACCACCTGCACGCGCGGATTTTGCCGGCGCTGGAGCAGGGCAAGGTGGTGCTGTGCGACCGCTACGTGCTGTCCTCGCTGGCGTACCAGGGGGCGAGCCTGCCCATGGCGTGGGTGGACGAGGTGAACTCGCACGCCGTGTCGCCGGACCTGACGTTGTTCGTGGGCGTGGACCCGAAGGTCGCGGCGACGCGCCGGGCCGTGCGCGGAGGCCCCGCGGAGCTGTTCGAGGCGGACGAGGCCCAGCGCCGCATCGCGATCCAGTACCTCAAGGCCATCGAGCTGCGAGAGAATCACGAGCGCATCGTGCACATCGACGGTGAGCTGTCCGTGGAGGCCGTGACGGAAGCGTGCCTCGTGGAAGTGCGGCAGGTCCTCGCGCGCAAGCGCTGAGAGCCCCGACCGACGCGGCGGAGTTCACACCCACCGCCGCGCCGGAGGACGCCTCGCCTCAAGCGGTCTCCAACACGAGCCGCTGGCTGACCTCCCTGCACACGGCCTGCGCCTGCTGCACGGTGTCCGCGTAGGCGATCACGAAGCCCGCTCGGTCCTCCGACTTCAGGGCCTGCCGGACGGTGGTGCCCAGCTCGACCTGGAGCGAGATCTCCACGACTCCCGGAATGCGCCGCAGGGCGTGCGCGCCGTTGAGCCGCTTGAGCTTGCCGGGCGGCGGCGTGAAGAACTGGATGGCCGCGCCGCCCCGGGGCACCGGATCCGCCTCCAGGGGCTTCAGCGTCCCCATGGCCCACTGGAGCGTCATGTCCAGCAGGTCGTGCCCGGTGGTCAGCCGGACCATGTCCCACAGGCGGTCGCCGCCCAGCCGCGTGTGCGTCTCCACGATGCGCGGGCCGCGCGACGTGTACTTCAGCTCCGTGTGCGAAGGCCCGTCCTGGATGCCGAGCACGTCCAGGAAGCTCCGGATGAAGTCCCGCACCTCGCGGTCGCGCTCCGGGGGCATCGGCGCGGGGACCTGGTGGGCCACCTCCAGGAACGCGCTGGCGTTGGGGTCCGTGCTCTTCGTCTCCTCGTTGATGCCCAGGATGATGTGGCGCCCCGCGAAGGAGAAACACTCCACGGAGTACTCGGGGCCGTCCAGGTACTCCTCGGCGATCCACGACGCACGGCCGTTGAGCACGCCATCCAGGTCCGCGGCGGAGCGGACGAGCCGCACGTCGATGCTGCCCACGCCGTCCACGGGCTTGAGGATGAACGGATAGCCCTGACGCCCGGCGAACGCGATGGCGTCCTCGTGCGTCTTCACCGCGGCCCACTGCACGGGGGAGAACCCGCCGGAGTCGAGCACCCGCCGCATGGCCGGCTTGTCGCGCGTCTTCTCCACCAGATCCAGCGGCGTCCCCCGCAGGCCCAGCGCCTCGTTGATGCGCGCGCAGGGGATGAGCGCCTCCTCCGCGACGGTGATGGCGCTCACGAACGGGGTGACGGCGTGCGCGGCCTTCAGCATGGGGATGAGCGCCGGGTCGTCGTAGTTCATGAGCAGGACCCGGTCGGACTGCCGGTTCACGACGTCATCCGACAGCCCCGGCTGCTGGATGATCAACGGCCGCAGGCCCAGCTGCCACGCCCGCTCCGTGATGAACTGCCGTGCGCCCAGAAGGATGAGGTTCGCCGCCATGGTCATGCGCTCCTTGAAGAGAAGTCCTCCACGCGGCCCCGCGCGTGACGGATGAAGGCCTGGCGTCCTTCCTCGGACACGACGAACGCCCACCCCAGCTTGCCTCCACTGGTGATGTTCACCACCTTGGAAGTGCGGCTGCCTCGCACCAGGAAGCCGTTGGTCCTGCCGCCGTAGGAGTAGAAGCCCAGCACCAGCCGGTACTCCTCCGGTGCGGTGTCACCCCCGGCGCGCAGCCGGACGCTCTCCGCCTCCACGACGCGCTGGCAGATCCACCGCTCGACGCCCGGCTCACGCAGCCTCCGCTCCAGCTCCTCCGAGGACCAGTCCGTCCCCATCAGCACGCCAGCGCCGCCGTAGGAGCTGCTGTCGTCGATCTTGAACACGAGCCCGCTCTTGTCGCGCAGCGCGGCCGCCAGGTTCTCCTCCGACAGCGAGAAGGCGTGGGGCAGGTACCTCCGGATGGCGGCCACCTCCTCGTCGCTGAATAGCGTCTGGTGGCCCGGCTCGCACAGCAGCGCGAGGAACCGCTTGCTCATGCGCAGCTCAGGTTCGAAGCCGTTGGTGAGCACCGCGCCGCTCGCCCAGAGCTTCTCCAGGAACGCGAAGCCGTCCGTGACCTCCTCGTAGGTGAACATGCGGTGGATGAGCGTGCGCTCCGCCTCCTCCCGCTTCAGCCACGCCTCCGGGTAGCTCACCTCGTCGAGGATGTGGACCTGCACGCCCGGGTTCAGCTCTTCGAGATATCGCTTCAGGTACTCCTGGCGCGGATACCCCAGGCCCGAGTGCCCTCTGGAGTCGAGGATCACCACCCGCCGCAGCTCCCGCTTCCGGCACTCCTTCGCGTACAGCACGGCGAGGTCCCGCAGCGGGCTGTCCATCAACCCGGCCTGGGGAAAGCCCAGCGCCGCGGTGGCCGCGCGGGAGCCCTCGTAGGCCTCACCGCCGCCCACGCCGGGAAAGATGTTGAACTCGCAGAAGAAGTACCCCTGCCGCGTGGGCACGACGTCCATGCGGCCAATCGTCGCGTCGCCGTGGCGCAGGTTGTCCCAGTGGATGAAGCGCGCGAGGTGCCGAGGCATCCGCAGCAGGTCGAGCAGGCCCTCCCGCGAGCGCGTGTCGATGAGGTGGTTGATCAGCTTCAGCTGCGCGGAGAGCAGGGCACGGCACGCCTGGCTCAGCTCCTCGAACTCCGCCTGGCTGAAGAGGATCGGGTGCGCGAACTGACTCTTCTCGTACATGGGCGAGTCCAGGTCGTGGATCGCGGCCATCGTGCTCGCCTGCGCCGTGGCGTCACGCGCGGGGGTCCACCCCTCTTCCAGGGCGGCGAGGAACGCTTCGTTGAATTCACCGATCATGGGTGGCCTCAGGAGCGTCCGGCGTCGCCGACACCGAACAGCGCGTTCATCTTCTGGAGGGAGAAGGCCTTGTAGACGACGGGCTCGTACTTCGCGGGCGCGTCCTTGCAGAACTTCGGGAAGCACTCGATGAGCGCGTCGTCGTTCGCGAGCTTGAAGAACGCCAGGGACTGACGCTCGCCGCCGGACAGGATGACCCGGTGCGGGGTGGAGACGTACTCGTCGTTGGACCAGCGGGCCATCAGGTCGCCGATGTTGACGATGAGGTGGTCCCGCCGCTCCAGCGTGGGGGTGATCCACGCGCCCCCACGCTCCTTCACCTGGATGCCCGGCCCCGTCTGCGCCAGCATCGTCAGCAGCGTCCCGTCCGTGTGCTCGCCCATGCCCTGGTCGTTGATCAGCTCCGGGCTGAGCTGGGGGTAGAGCAGGGAGCGGAGCGAGTCGGTGGAGGCGGAGGTCTTCTTCGCGAAGAAGTCCCGGGGCAGGTCCAGCGCGATGCTGAACAGCTCCGTGAGCCGGGCCGTCAGCGCCTCGCACTCGCGGAAGTACACCTTGAGCGCCGCGCGCAGCCGCTGGCCCTCCGCGTCCGCGCTGAACGGCAGGCTCGCGGCGTCGTCCTCGATGAGCCGGCCCACGCTGAACTTCTCCACGTAGTCGCCAGGCAGCCCCTTGCGGCCCATGTACGCGAAGGCGTTCTCCTCCAGCATGCCGCTGTAGCCGTAGGGCGTGTAGTCGTCCGCGGCCATGGTGAAGCCGGACTGCAACCGGCAGCGGTTCTTCGCCTCCAGCGGCTGGCGGAAGAACGCCCGCGACAGGGCATAGGCGTCCTCGAAGACGGCCGGCGAGATGCCGTGGCCGCTCAACGTGAAGAAGCCCACCTGCTTGCAGGCCCGGTCGATCTCGAACGCCGCCCGGCGCTCCGCTTCGGACCCTGGCGTCGCGGACGTCAAATCGATTCGGGGCAACTCCTTCATCATGTGCTCCTCCAGGTTCAATGGCTCAGCTCTTCGCGGGCCAGTGCCGTCCCTCGAGCTCGCGCAACACGTGCGCGACCGTGAGGACGTCGAGGAAGGCATGGCCCGTGGAGCTGAAGACGGTGCGGCCCGCGCGCAGGGGACCGCTGTCCCTCCGCACGAGCTGCCCCAGGGTGATGGCGCTGGCATGGACCGGCCCGGCCTCCGCGAGCGCGGTGGCCAGGTCCTCGACGATGACCGTCGACGTGCGCAGCAGTTCGAGCGGCACCTCCCGCGCCTCCACGGTGTGTCCGCCCATGCAGTTGATGTGCACGCTGGGGGAGAGGCCCTCGAAGCTCCCCAGCGGTGTCTTCGACGACGTGGCGGTGCCAATCACGTCCGCGCCACGGAGGGCCTCCTCCAATGAGGCGCAGGCGACGACGTGCACCGCTTCGCCCAGCGACGCGCGCAGGTCCGCCGCGAACGCGCCGCGCCGGGCGGGGTTGCGCGCCCAGAGCCGCACCTCCTGGATGGGGCGGACCGCGCGGACCGCCGCCACCTGCTGCCGGGCCTGCGCGCCAGCCCCCGCCACCGCCAGCGTCCGGGCGTCCGTGCGCGCGCAGAGGTCCGTGACCAGCGCGGACACGGCGGCGCATTTGAGCTCCGTCACCGCCGCGCCATCCAGCAGCGCGAGCAGCTCCCCCGTGCGCGTGGAGAACGCCGCCACCACGCCGTTCATGGTGGGCAGCGGATCCGTCGCGGCCCGCTCGAAGAGGGTCGCGACCTTGTTGATGTAGAGGCCCAGGTGCTCCGCCACGGCCGGCATCGACACGAACGCGGCGTGCCGGGTGGCCGAGGGGACTGCGACGCGCAGCGGGACCTGCACGCGCTCGTGCAGGCCCTCCGTGAGCGCCGCCTCCAGCTCGCGCACGAGCCGGGGCAGGTTCCCGTGCGCGGAGACGACGTCGTGGGGAAGGAAGGCAGCCATCGCGCGGGCCTCCTGCTACAGCGTCGGGAGGACTTCCTTCAGGTGGCCGATGAACGCCTGCACCCTCTCCGTGGGCAGGTCGCCGCGCAGCATGAGCCGGATGCCCGCCTTGCCCACCGGCACAATGGGGAAGAACACCGCGGACGTATAGAAGCCGCGCTTGTAGAGCTCGCGCGACAGCTTCACGGCCTTGTCCTGCTCGCCCACCTCCACGACCTTGATGTGCAGTCCGTCGCCGCGCTGCGCGGTCTGGATGTGCTCGTCGAACAGCGCGATGTTCCGGCGCAGCTGCTCCTGCCGCTTCGCCAGCTCCGGGCTGCGGTGCACCTTGATGCTGCCCATGGAGGTGCCGATGGCCGCCGTCCGCAGGCTCTGGGACCAGCCCATGGGGCCCGTCCGGTAGAGGAAGTCGAAGTGCTTGCGCGACCCGAGCATCGCGATGCCGCCCGTGCTGCCGAACGCCTTTGCGATGGAGGCGATGATCAGCGTCCTGTCGTTCATCTCGCGCAGGCGGGAGCGGATGTAGCCCTCGCCGTTCTTGCCCTGCGTGGAGAGCGAATGCGAGTCGTCGATGTAGAGGAAGAGGCCGTACTTCTCCTGGAGCGTGAGCAGCGCCTGGAGGTCCGTCGCGCCGCCGGTGGAGTAGACGCCGTCGCAGACGTAGGCCACGCGCGGGTACTTCCGGCAGACGTCCTCCAGGTAGTTCATGTCGTTGTGCGGGGCGTTCAGCACCAGCGTCTCGTCGGCGACGATGGGCTTCACGAACGCCATGGAGAAGTGCGCGAACTTGTCGAACACCATCACCAGGGGCTCGCTGTCCGTCAGGTGGCCCGACCCCAGCACCGGGAGGATGGCCGCCGTGAGCGCGCTGGACGTGACGGCCGGCAGCACGGGCCCGCCGAAGAGGTCCGCCAGCTGCTCCTCCAGCTCCTCCATCAGGCCGAGCCGGATGCGGAACTCCGCCATGGACAGGCCGGTGATGCCCGCGCTCTTCAGCGCGTCGATGCCGCCCTGGAGGACGTCCGGGTGGCTGTTGAGCCCCAGGTAGGAGCAGGAGCACAGGTTGGCGAACTCGTGCCCGGTGTCCACCTCGCGCATGCGGTTCTGGCCGCCCACGGCCTCCACGCGGATGTTCAGCATGTGCGAGTCGCGGGCCACGGCCCAGGCGCTCTCGCTGGCGGGGATCATCTTCTGGTTGTTGCGGTGCAGGTGGGGTCCCATCACCGCGTCGCTGGGCGTCGTCACTTCCGCGCTCCTGTCTTTTCCATCACGAACTGACCGATGCGTTGCAGGGCCTCGCGGCCGCTGGTGAGGCGGTGGAAGTGCAGGTGCCAGACGTGGACCATGTCGGGCCACTCCTCGAACGTGACGTCCACGCCCTGGGCCTGGGCCTTCTTCGCCATCGCCTGCGAGTCGCTGAAGAGCAGCTCCCGCTCGCCCACCTGGATGAGCAGGGGCGGGAAGCCGGTGAGGTCCGCGTGGATGGGGGAGATGGTGGGCTGCCGCGGGTCCTGCCCGTTGAGGTAGTGCCGGGCGACCTCCTCCACCACCTTGCGCTGCACCAGCGCGTCGGCCTTCTCACGCGACTCGTAGCTCTCCCCCTGGATGCCCAGGTTGAACCACGAGGAGATGCACACCAGGGCGCCCGCGAGCGGGAGTCCCTTGGCACGGGCGTGGACCTGCATGGAGACCACCAGGCCGCCGCCCGCGGAGTCCCCGGCGATGGAGATGCAGCCGGGCGCGAAGCCGCGCTCCAGCAGCCAGCGGTACGCGGTGGTCGCGTCATCCAGCGCGGCCGGGTAGGGGTGCTCCGGGGCCCGGCGGTAGTCGAGCTGGAGCACCCGGCAGCGCGCCTGCCGCGCCAGCTCCGCGGCCATGTGGCCATGGCTCACCAGCGAGCCGAAGACGAACCCGCCGCCGTGGAGGAAGAGGAGGGCGCGGTCCTGGTCGCACTCCGGCGGCGTGAGCCACTGGGCGCGAACGCCGTTCACGTTGACAGGCTCCACCCCGATGTCCCTGGCGATGGGCAGCCCGAGCGAATCGTAGTGGACCCGCGCCGCCTCGTAGCCGTCCGGCCAGGGCCGGGCGTCCAGGTACGCGAGCAGCTCCTTCATCTCCGCCGCGTTGCGCTCCGCGTGGTGTCGCGCGGTCATGCCCGCACCTCGATGATGTTCGGGTAGGGGTTGAGCTCGCCGCGGACGAAGCGGGTGATGTTGGCGTCCTCCTTGTGGTTCGACGCCTTCTCCAGCGACAGGCCGTAGTAGTCGTACCAGCGCTTGAGGTCTTCGGAGCCCGCGACCTGGTACTCGACGTGGCGGATGGGGCGCTTCGCGGCCTTGCTCGCGTCGGTGAGGGACGGCTGGGTGGCGGCGTGCGCGAGCCCGCCCACCACCTCGTTGTGGAGGACGATCATCACGATGTCGTTCTCCAGGTCGAGCTTCAGCGCGAACGAGTAGTCGCGCAGGATCTCCTCGGAGAACTCCGCCTTCACCGCGACGTTGTAGTTGTTGGGGATGTTCTCGATGAGCGCCCGGGGATCCAGGCCCTTGTCCTGGCAGAAGCGGCGCGTGTCGCAGATCATCGGCATGCCGCCGCTGATGTTCTGGTTGGGGCCGTAGAGGTTCGCGATGAACGGCGTCGCCGAGTCGAAGTGGACGCACTTCGTGGTGACGAACTCGCGGCTCTCCGTGTGGTCGCTGTTGGGCGTGAAGTTGCGGTTCTTGTTGAAGCCGTCCACGTCCATCTTGGCGACGCGGTCGTAGGCGACGGGCGTGGGGCTGTAGCGCGACAGATCGAAGCGCGGCGCGATGGCCCGGAAGATGCCCTCCAGGTAGTCCCGGGCCAGCGCGGCGCCGGACTCGGTATGGAGGTCCAGCCCGCGCGCGGCCAGCAGCTTGTTCACGCCGTACACCACCGCGAACCCGTTCTTCTTCTCCACCGCCTCCACCACGGCGTCGAGCAGCGCGGCGTCGGGAGCAGCCGAGCGGCCTTCACCCAGGTCCGCGGGGAAGGTGGAGACATTGATGAATGAATCCTTGATACGGCTCGGATCGATTCTTTTCATGGGCTGTCCAGGGGATGAGGGGAATGGGGCGGCAGCCGATAGTCAGGCAATACAGGCCGCGATGTCTGGATTGATATACTGATCGAAAAGTCTGGCGTCAATCCACCCTGGTCTTGATCGGAAAAGACAGCCTTTGAGGGCTCGGGACGGATCGCGCAGCTTGAGATTATGTCATTCCCCAGAGGGTCCGGGAACGACGCTCCCAGGAGGGCGTCGGGCCGCCTTGAGGGCAACCCCTTGCATGCGTAGGGTAGGATCCCGCTGACGCCGTCGCGTGTCGGTCTGGATGTATGTGATTTGGCTGGTCGTGGACGTGTCCGGAATGGATCCTTACATTGTCTGGCAATGTTGAAAGGACCTCTGGATGGGATCGCGCCGGTGGCGATCTCTGGTTTTGCGTTTGCCTTGCCGGGCGCTCGCACACTCGATGAACTGGCGGAAGTGCTGCACGGGGGGAAGACAACGTATGGCCAGTGGCCCGAGGAGCGCATTCCCCGGGCCCTGTATCTGGACCCCACGGCGGCCGTGGGCGCGGCCCGGACGTCCACGTTGCTGGGTGGGGTCGTTGGATCGCGCGAGCTGCCAGGGCAGGAGGCTCCGCACGGATGGGTGGTGGAGACGGCGCACCGGGCCCTGGCCTCGGCGGGTCTGGCTCCCGGCTCGCTTGGCGGGCAGCCCGTCCCGGTCTTCCTCGCGCACTCACGCGGGGGTGGGCATGGGCTCTACGACGCCGCGGTGCTGGCCGTGGCGGGCCAGCTCCAGCCGTACCTGGTGCACGGCGCGCATCCGAATGAGTTCTCCCATCAAGAGCTGACGGACCTCACCCGGAAGGTGCGCCAGTCGCTCCGGGAGTCGTTCGGGCCGGACTTCGTGGAGGACCCGAGGGAGCGCGCCACTCACCGGCTGGCGAGCGCCATCGCGGAGGCGCTTGGGACCACGGAGAAGGCGCTGCTGGTGGACGGGAACTGCACCGGCGGTCTGGCCGCGATCGAACTGGCGGCGCGGGAGCTGGCGAAGGGGGCGCCGTGGGCCATCGCGGGGGCGCTGTCCTACGTCGACACGGTCAACCAGGTCCTCTATTCGAACTCACGCCTCCTGTCGTCCGACGGCTGCTTCCCGTTCGCCCAGAAGGGCAACGGAACGGTCATCTCCGACGGCGTGGTGCTGCTGGTGCTCACGAGTCTGGAGCGGGCCACGCAGGAGCGGCTCCCCATCCACGGGGTGATCCGTGGCGTCGGTGGTGCGAACGATGGCGCGGCCGAACCGTACATGCTGGTCCCGAACCCGCGCGGCCACGAACTGGCGGTCCGGCGTGCGCTCGAGCAGGCAGGCGTGGCGCCCCGGGAGCTGGGCGTGATCCTCGCGCACGGCACGGGCACGCGGACCGGGGATGCGGTGGAGGCGAAGGTCTTTGATCGGGCCCTGAAGTCACATGGGGAGGCCGACCAACCCGCGTCGCCGGTGCCCGTCATGTCCATCAAGGGGAACCTGGGGCATGCGAAGGAGGCATCGGGGCTGGCGAACCTGATCGCGCTGCTCGCCATGTTCGAGTCCGGCGGCATTCCGGGACCGGTGCATGGGGACAAGCCCCGGAGCCTGCTCGAACCGGGAGGCCTCATCGAGGTCGAGAAGACCGCCCGGTCCTGGCCGGCCGGCGAGCAGCCGCGCATCGGAGGCGTCAGCGCCATCGCGAGCGGAGGCCAGAACTACCACGCGGTGGTGGAGGACCGGCCTTCGCCCGCACGGGCCCGGGCGCTGCTGCGAGGCACGCGCAAGCGCTCTGCGAGGGGGGACGAGCCCATCGCCATCGTGGGCATGGCGGGAGCGTTCGCGCAGGCCCCGGACCTCGCCACGCTGTGGACGAACCTGCTGCGGGGCCGCCGCGCGTTCCGGAGGCTGCCGTTCGGACCTGGAGCGCCGCTGGACCTGGATGCACACCGGTTCGCGGGCAGCGCGAGCCAGTACGACGAACGTCCCGCCGACATCCTCCGGCATGATCCGCTCCACTACCTGCTGGTGGACCTGGCGCGGAGCGCGGCCTCGAAGGTCTCCATTGAACGGGGAAGCAACATCCCGGTGGTCGTCTCCGCGGAGCACTGCAGCGAGTACGGCCTGCGCCAGGTCGCCGCGGCACGTCTGCCGGAGCTTGAGGAGCACCTCCAGCGAGTGCTGCGCGAGACGGGCAAGGACCCCAAGGGGGTGGCCCGCACCGTGCGAGCGGCGATGAAGCGCCTGTCAGGCGACCTGCCGGAGCTGTGGGCTGGAAGCCTGTTCAACCTGTCACCCAGCTTCATGGCGGCGAGGATCGCCCGAGCGTTCGACCTGACCGGACCGACCTGCGCCATCGAAGCGGGAGGCGCGGCTGCCTCCATGGGGGGATTGGAAGTCGCCTGCGGGCGGCTGTCGTCGCGAGAGGCGGACGCGGTCTTCTGGGCGACGGCGGACATGCGGCTCGGAGTCACGCGCATGGCGGACGAGGGCACGCTGGGGCTGCTGTCCCGCCGGGAGGCGCCGACCGCGCTCGATGCATCCTCCGACGGCTATCTACCCGGGGAAGGCGCGACGGTGTGCGTCCTGCGGCGCTTGTCGGATGCGCAGGAGCGCGGCGAGCCGGTGCTCGGGATCATCCGGGCGATGGGGAGCGCGTTCGGAACGCCCCAGGACCACGAACTCGTCTCCGAGCCCGCGATGAGTCTCGCCATCCGGCGTGCGTGGTCGCGGTGTGACGTGTCGGCCGACGCGCTCGCTTTCGTGGAGTGCTTCGGCAGTGGTCATCCTGCCAGCGACACTGCGGAACTCGCCGCCCTGGGCCGGACCCTCGCCACCGCGCGAGCCCGGCCGCTCCCCATCGGCGCGGTCATGCCGAACATCGGCCACACCGGAGCCGCCGCAGGAGCCGCGAGCCTGATGAAGGCGCTGTTCACGCTGGCCGCGAAGCAGGTCCCCGCGACCGTGGGAGTGACAACCCCACTCGTCGGTGCTGCCGACAACCTACGAGTCGTCACGGAAACGCACGAACTGAAGGACGCGCGCTTCGCAGGCGTCAACGCAGCAGGCGGCGGAGGCACCCACTACCACGTCGTGCTCGAAGCCGGCCCCGACCTCCAGGTGCCGGGACCATGAGCCTCCACGCGGACGTGAAGCAAGCGTGCGGCCTGAACCACGCGGAGATGAAGCGCCATGCGTGGACTTCCACGACGAAGCTCCCAGGGAACCACCCATGAACCTTCACCCGAGCGTGAAGAAAGCGGGCGGCCTGAGCCTCGCGAAGGTGGAGCGTCATGAATGGGCTTCCACGACGAAGCTCCCAGGGAATTACACATGAGCCTCCAACGTGAGGATGTCCTCGGGCATCTGGCGAGGGACCTTCATGAACGGATTCCGATGACGAAGTTCCTCGGGATCCACTTCGTGGAGTTCGAGCCCGGCCGCATCGTGCTCGCGGCGCCGCTGGGCCCGTCGTTGAACCACCGGGGGACGGCGTTCGGTCCAGGGGTATTCACCTCGGCGGGACTCGCCCCGTGGCTGTTGCTCGTGCGGGCGGCGTGGGCGGAGCGGCTGTCCGTGCAGATCCTGTTGCGCCGCTGTGAGTTCGCCATCCACCGGCCCATCGCTTGCGACTACCGGGCCAGCTGTGACGCGTTGCCCGCGCTGGAGGCCGACACGCTTCGTCAGGGAGGCAAGGTTCGGCTCACGGCCACGTCGCAGGTCTTCATTGACGAGGGCGCAGCCGCCGCGACCTATACGGCGCACTTCACGTTGATCGGTTCCTCGGGGGCAGGGGAGGGGGACCTGGCATTGCCCTTTCCGGAGGCGTGGCGGACATGATCTACCGCAAGCTCTGCGGCATCGACGTGTCGGTCTTCGCCCTGGGCGCGGCCAACTTCGGGGGCATCGGAAGCTCCCGGAAGCTGCTCGGCCAGGGAGAGACCGAAGCCGAAGCACATGCGCTCCTGGACCGCGCGGTGGCGCTGGGGATCAACCTCATCGACACGGCGGGCACCTACGCGGACGGAGCCAGCGAAGCCATCATCGGCGCATGGCTGGCGTCTCGCGGTGCCGCGATGCGGGACCGGGTGCTCATCTCGTCCAAGGTGGGCCTGCGCGGGGGGCTCGGGCGGAAGCACGTGTTCGCGGAGGTGGACCGCTCGCTCGCGCGGCTTCGCATCGACACGCTCGACTTCTACCTGTCGCACGTGCCCGATCCAGCGACACCGTGGGATGACGTCCTTGAGACCTTCCAGTCCCTCGTGAGGGCAGGGAAGGTCCGTCGCTTCGGCTTGTCGAACGTCGCCGCGAGCGACCTCTGGCGCTGCGCGGCTCCACGCTCGGGCGGCCCGGTGGGATTCGGCTGGGTCCAGAACCGCTTCAACCTGCTCGAACAGGACGACGCGCGGAACGGCGTGCTGGAGGCCTGCGCGAAGCTGGGCCTCCAGTACACGCCCTATTCACCGCTGGCGGGCGGCCTGCTGAGCGGCAGGTACGCCATCGCGGGGGAGATTCCAGAGGGCACGCGCATCGGGCAGCGCCGGGACCTCTACGCGAAGGCCTGGACCCCGGAGAACGCGGCCCGGGTCGAACACCTGAAGGCGCAGGCCTCCGCTTACGCGCTGTCACCGTCAGGCCTCGCCACCTGGTGGCTGGTGCACTGCCCGTTCGTGACGTCGATCCTCGTCGGCGCGCGCAGCCCGGAGCAGCTCGAACAACTCGTGTCCGAAGCGTTGGGCCTGCCCGCGAACGACGCCCTCTGGCGAAGCCTCACCGCCACTTCCACCCAGGAGCCATGACGTGCGAGCGATTGTCTGCCGGACGTGGGGCGGGCCCGAGCAGCTCACCCTCACCGAGGTCCCCGAGCCTGTTCCGACGCCCGAAGAGGTGAAGATCGACGTGCACGTCTGCAGCGTGAACTTCGCCGACCTCCTCATGATCGGCGGGACCTATCAGACCCGTCCCGAGCTGCCCTTCGTGCCGGGCCTGGAGGCCGCGGGCACCATCGCCAACGCCCCCGACGGCTCAGGCTTCAAACCCGGGGACCGCGTCGTGGCCATCCTCTGGCACGGAGGCTACGCCGAACAGGCCGTGGCCTCCGTCCAGGAGACGTTCCTGCTGCCATCGGGAGTCTCGTTCGACGTTGCCGCCGCATTGACCAGCGCCTACGTGAGCACCGCCCTGGCACTGATCCGCGTCGCCCACCTGAAGCCTTCGGAGGTGCTCCTCGTGCTCGGAGCCAGCGGAGGCGTGGGGCTCGCGGCGGTGCAGCTGGGCAAGGCGCTGGGCGCCAGGGTCATCGCGGTCGCGAGCACACCGGCCAGGCGCCTCATCGCGCTCGAAGCCGGCGCGGACCGGGCCTTCAGCTCCGCTGACGATGACTGGAAGGATCAGGTCCTCGCCGCCGCGGGGCCCGCGGGCGTGAGCGTCTGCTTCGATCCGGTGGGCGGCCCGCTCTTCGACCCGGCGCTCTCGACGCTGGGTTGGGGCGGCCGCTACGTGCTCGTGGGCTTCGCCGCCGGACAGATACCGAGCATTCCCGCCCACCGGCTGCTCGTGAAGCACCGCGCGGTGCTGGGCTCGTCGCTGCGCTACTTCCGCTACCACGACCCGGCCGCGCTGCGCGAAACCATGGACCAGCTCTTCGCCTGGTACGCGCAGGGCCGCATCACCCCGCGCATCACCCTCCGCCTCCCCCTGGAGCAGACCGCCGATGGCCTGCGCACCCTCGCGGAGCGACGCGCCATCGGCAAGGTCGTGGTCCACGTCCGCGAGGGACGCGACGCGCCGCCCGGCGCTACGTGAACGAGCGGGGCAGCCCCAGCACGTGCTGGCTGATGTACGACAGGGCCATGTTCCGGCTCACGGGCGCGTTGATGAACAGGCGCACCTCGCGGAACTTGCGCTCCACGTCGTACTCCTCGGCGAAGCCGTAGCCGCCGTAGGTGTCCATGCACGCGTTGGCGGCCTCCCAGGCGGCCTCCGCGGCCAGGTACTTCGCCATGTTCGCTTCGGCCGCGCAGGACTGGTGGTTGTCGAAGAGCGTCGCGGCCTGCTCCGTCAGCATGGACGCGGCCGTGAGCGCCGTGTGCGCCTTGGCGATGGGGAACTGCACGCCCTGGTTGGCGCCAATCGGCTTGCCGAACACCACGCGCTCCTGCGCATAGGTGACGGCCTTCTCGATGAACCAGCGGCCATCCCCGATGGCCTCCGAGGCGACGAGCACCCGCTCCGCGTTCATGCCGTCCAGGATGTACGAGAAGCCCTTGCCCTCCTCGCCAATCAGCCCCTCGGCGGGCACCTCGACGTTCTCCAGGAACAGCGCGTTCGTCGCATGGTTGAGCATGGTCCGGATGGGCCGGACCTCCATCCCCTGCGTCTTGCGCAGGTCGAGCAGGAACACGCTCATCCCGTCCGTCTTCTTGCGCACCTCCGCCCGAGGCGTCGTCCGCGCGAGCAGGAGCATCAGGTCGGACTGGAGCACGCGCGAGATGAAGATCTTCTGGCCGTTCACGACGTAGCGGTCCCCGCGCCGGACCGCCGTCGTCTCGATGGCGGTGGTGTCCGAGCCCGAGTTCGGCTCCGTCACCGCGAACGCCTGGAGCCGCAGCCGGCCCGCGGCGATCTCCGGCAGGTACCGCTGCTTCTGCGCCACGGAGCCGTGACGCAGCAGCACGTTCATCACATACATCTGCGCATGGCACGCGGACGCGTTCCCGCCGAAGTGGTTGATTTCCCCCAGCACGACGGCCGCCTCGCGCAGCCCCAACCCGGCGCCGCCGTACTCGGCCGGGATGAGCGCGGCCAGCAGGCCTGCTTCGGTGAGGGCATTGACGAAGTCGTGGGGGTATTCACGCTCCGCGTCGAGGGTCCGCCAGTACTTCGCGGGGAAGCGGTTGCACAGCGCACGCACGGACGCGCGGATCGCGTCCCGGGTCTCATGGGAGTCCATGCGTGAAGGATGTCCGTCCCCCCATGCTGACTCCAGGACAGGGCGGGTCCGCGCGGGAGCACCACGCGAGTCCACCCCCGGGGTCCGTTGGAGTAGAGTCCCCGGCTCCATGGAGCGCACCGGCGCGGCGGCGATCATCATCGGCAACGAGGTCCTCACCGCGAAGGTGAAGGACGAGAACGGCCCCCACCTCATCCAGCGGCTGCGGGAGCTTGGCATCCCGCTGGTCTCGGTGGAGACCATCCTGGACGACGTGGACGCCATCGTGGACGCGGTGGCCCGCGCCCGGCGCAAGGCCCGCTACGTCTTCACCAGCGGGGGCATTGGCCCCACCCACGACGACGTCACGGTGCGCGCGGTGGCGCTCGCGCTGGGCCGGCCCGTGGTGCGCCTGCCGGAGATGGTGTCGGCCATCCAGGCCCGCGCTGGCACGTCACCGGTGACGCCGGAGTCGCTGCGTCTGGCGGACGCCCCCGAGGGCGCGGTGCTCCTGGCCCAGCCGGGCATGTGGTTCCCGGTGCTGACGGTGGGGGACATGTTCCTGCTGCCGGGGGTGCCACAGCTCTTCCGGCTGCAGCTGGAGACGGTGCTCTCACGGCTGAGCGGCACGCCGGTGCACCTGGTCAACCTGTACTTCAACCTGGGCGAGAGCGCCCTGGCGGCGGTGCTGGACCGCGTGGCGTTGGACATGCCCCACGTGGCCATCGGCTCCTATCCCGTGTTCGACGCGGCCATGGACTACCGCGTGAAGGTCACGGTGGAGGCCCCGGAGCGGGCCCACGTGGATGAAGCCGTGGGCCGGCTGCTCGCGGGGTTCCCGGCGGACGCGCTGGTCCGCCGGGAGTAGCGCGGGCCCGGAGGCCCGGTGGACGACTACAGCGACAGCCCCAGCCGCTGGCGCAGCCGGAAGAAGTCGTCGGTGAGCAGCCACGACAGCAGGGCCTTCAGGTCCGCGCGCTCGCGCACTGCCTGGAGGATGGCTTCGGGGCTCTCCTGCTTGTTGGCCACGATGTTCGGATCCTCGCGCAGCAGCATGGTGAGGCCGACCGACGGGTCTCCGCACACCAGCAGGCCCGCGCGGTCCGCGGAGTAGGCGAGCGCGTCCACCACCGAGGCCACGTCGATCTTCGACTGCTCGGCCAGGGTCTGCGCGGGGCCTTCCGAGGCCTTCATCGCCTTGCGGTTGAAGGCCTTCTTGAGCTGCTTCGTCATCTCGTCGTTGCGCCGGCCCAGGCCGTTGAACTGCTGCACGTGGACGCGGATGGCGTTGCCGAACAGGTCCACCGTCTCGCCCTGGGACGTCTTGGAGAGGACGGCCGTCTTGTTGAGCAGGCCCAGCACCGCCTTGCCGATGAGGAACTTCTGCTCGCGGGCGTTGAAGCGGCGCACGACGTCCTGGCCCACGCACAGGGACAGGGGCTCCGTCGTCTCCAGCTGCAAGAGGCCGCGCCGGGCCAGGTAGACCTCGAACTCCTCCACGCCGAAGGTCTGCGCCACCGCGCGCACGGCCTTGAACACGGCCGAGTCCGGCTTGAGCTTGTCCGTCTTCGGGTTGACGCCGAGCATCTCGAACTGCGGCGGGAACACCTTGCCCAGGTGCTCACCCATGGCGCGCAGGAGGTCCGTCAGCGGGCCCCGCGCGGCGGGGTGCATGAGGACGGTGTCCACGTCATTGGCGGGCAGGGCTTCACGCGGCTCCTGCGGCTGCCGGACGCGGGCCTCCGAGTAGAAGGCCTGCTCCACCTCGTTGGTGGCGCGCAGGAACGTCAGCACCGCGGCGACGGCGAACGCCTTGTCCTGCTGCTTCTGGGCGTCCCACAGCTTGAACAGCGCATGCAGGCTCTCCACGCGCGCGGGGTCCAGGCGAAGCAGCTGCCGGTGCTCCTCGATGGCCAGCGGGTAGCTGGCCATGTCGCGGCCATACAGCTCCGCCAGCGCGGCGCGGGCCTGGAGGTTCTGCGCATCCTGCTCCACGATCTGCCGGTAGATGACGGTGGCGCGAGCAGGCTCCGCCAGCGGGCCCGCGTAGAAGCCCGCCACGCGGATGCGCAGGGCCACCGCGCGCTTGACGTCCGTGGACGCCGTGGCGGCCGCCTGGGCCTCCAGCATCTGCGCCAGCTCCGGCAGGTTGCGCTGCCGCTCGTAGAGGGCCACCAGCCGGTCCACCAGCGCGGGCTCGCCCGGCGTCAGCTCCAGCGCCTTCTTGTAGAGCGCCGTGGCGGAGGCGACGTCGCCCAGGCCCTCGTCGTGGATGCGCGCCAGCTCCACGGTGAAGCGAGCGCGGGCGTCGTTGGGCAGGTCCTGATCCAGCAGCCGCCGCAGGCAGTCCACCGCGCCGCCGAAGTTGCGGCCCTGCGCGTACACCGTCGCAAGCCGCTCCAGCGCCTCCGGGTGGCGGGGCAGGGTGGCCAGCGCCGTCTGCAGGTGCGCGGCCGCGCGGCCCGGATCATTGAGGTGCTGCTGGTAGAGCGCGCCCAGCGTCAGGTGGTGCTGCGCGAGCACGCGAGGGTCACCGCCCTGCTGCACGCGCTGGCCAAGCATCTGCGCGGCCTCCGCGTACTGCTGCGCCTCCAGGAGGAGCAGGCCGCGCGTCTCCAGCGCGTCGGGGAAGCCGGGCCGGGCCGCCAGGGCCTTCTCCAGCACCGCGAGCGCGCGGGCGCGGTCACCCAGGGCCACGTTGTGCAGCCGGGCCGCGGTGACGTACGCCGCCGCCGCCGCTTCCACGTCGCGCTGCGCGAGCCGGGCCTCCGCGCGCCGCTCGTGCAGGGCCGCGAGGTCGGAGGAACCGCCGCGCTGCGCGAGCAGCTCCTCCAGGCCGGTGGCGGCGCCCGGGTGCAGCGGGTCGCGCTCCAGCGCCAGACGGTAGAGGGCTGCGGCGCCGTCGGGATCATTGAGCTTCTGGGCCGCGAGCTTCGCGGCGGCGACGAAGCCCTCGATGGCGCTCTTGGCGTCGCGGCTCGCGCGGGCCTCGGTCTCCATCATGGCGCGGGCGGTGGCGAAGTCGCCCCGGCGCAGGGCCACGCGACGGGCGCCCTGGAGCGCGGGGAGGCACTGCGGCTGGAGCTCCAGCGCCTGCCGGTACAGCGCGGCGGCCGGCTCCAGGTCGGGGTTCTTCTCCGCCAACTCGGCGGCGCGCAGGAGCAGCTCCAGCGCCTCCGTGGCGTCGGTGGTGACGGCCAGCCGCATGCCGTACATGCGCGACAGGGCGGCGGTGTCACCCGTCTGCCGCAGCACGCGCTCCAGGCTGAAGGCGAGCCGCGCGTCGGAGGGATCCGCGTCGAACGCGCGCTGGTAGACCTCCAGGGTGCGCTCGGTGGGCGGGCCCTTCTCCTGATCCGCGGCGGCCAGCAGGCGCAGGGCGCTGGACAGGCGCGGGTCGGTGACGCGGTCGGCGATGCGCGTGCGCAGCTCCGCGCGGCGGGGGCGGTCCGACACGCGGATGCGCTCCAGCAGCGTGAGGGCGGTGAGGTTGCCGGGCTCCAGGCCCAGCACGGACTCGCAGCACTGTGCGGCGCGGGACGGCTCCTGGAAGCGGTCCAGGTACAGCCGCGCCAGCTTGAGGTACGCGGTCACCTTGGCCGCGGGCGTCTGGCCCACCTGCGTCTCGCGGTCGAGGATGGACACCAGCTCCTTCACGTTGTCCTGCGCGACGTACAGGCGCTCCAGCGCGCGCAGCGTGGCGGCGTGGCCCGGCGTGAGGCGCAGCACTTCCTGGTAGCCGTCGATGGCCAGCTCCGGCCGACCCAGCTGGTCCTCCCAGATGGCGGCGGCCTGATACATCGCGTTGGCGCGCTCCAGCGGGTCGGTGCGGTTGGCGGCGTCCGCGCGCAGCACCTCCACCAGGCTCTCCCACGCGCCGTGGGCCCGGTGGATGCGGGCCAGCGCGCGCAGCGCCGGGAAGTAGCTGGGCGCCAGCATCAGCGCCTCCTGGTACGACGCCAGCGCCTCGTTCTCCTGCTTGAGGCGGTGCTCGTACAGCTCGCCGATCTTGTAGATGAGCGCGGCGGCCGCGTCGGTGGAGGCCGAGATCTCGGACTCCGCGCGGTACATGTCGATGAGCTTCTCCCAGCGGCCGTCCTGCGCGTACAGCCGGCCCAGGGCCTTGAGCGCGGGCAGGTACGAGGGCGACAGCGCGAGCACGCGCTCATACGCGGTGATGGCGCCCACGCGGTCCTTCAGGTGCTCGTCCAAAATCTCCGCGTTGCGGTGGAGCAGCGACAGCACCTGCTTGGTGTCCCCGGCGAAGGACGCCTCCAGGTCGTTGGTCTCCAGCAGCTCGCGGTAGCGGCCGGCGCGCTCGTAGAGGCGGGCCAGGTTGCGCAGCGTGGGCAGGTGATCCGACGCCAGGTCGAGGATGCGCTTCATGCACTCGATGGCGTGGTCGAGGTCGCCCAGGCGGTCCTCGTAGATGACCGCCATCTTGTTGAGCGTGGTGATGACCTGGTCGCGGTCGGACGTCTGGAGCAGGTCCTGCTCGAACATCGACACGAGCTCGGCGAAGCGGCCCTGGCGCTCGTAGAGGCGGGTGAGGGCCTTCTGCGCGGGGAGGTAGCCGGGCTGGAGCTGGAGGCACGCGTTGTAGCGCGCGATCGCGTCCTCCTGGCGGCCCAAGCGCTCCTCCAGGATCTCGGCCGCCTTGTACATGCGCGCGGCCTTGCCCTTGGCGTCCTCGGCGGCGGTGACCTCCGCGTCGAAGACGGCGACGAGGCCCTCCCAGTTCTGCATCCGGTACGACAGCTTGCCCAGGCCCGCGAGCGCGGCGGCGTGGCTGGGGATGCGGGAGAGGATGGCCTGGTAGCGGGCGGCGGCCTCCTGGTCGCGCTTGAGGTCGTCCTCGTACAGCGCGGCGAGGCGCAGGTTGATGGCGACGAGCTCGCTCTCGTCGTTGATGGAGCCCACCCACGCGAGCAGCACGTCGGCCAGCTCCTCGAAGCGGCCTTGAGTCTCGTAGATGCCGGCGAGCGCGCTCAGCACGAGCGGCTCATTCGGGCTCACGCGCCGGGCTGCGAGCAGCGCGGACAGGGCATCGTCCTTGCGGCCCAGGCGGTCGTGGATCTTGGCGATGTGGAGGTACGCGGGAGCGGCCTGGGAGCCCTGGCCCTCGGCCTCGGAGAGGAGGGCGGAGAGGAGCTCATCGGTGCGGCCCTCGCGCTCGGCGACGCGCTTGACGGCGGCTTGGAGCAGCGGGTCGGAGCGGTCGAGCGCGAACGCCTCACGGAACGCCGCGGCGGCGGCCTCCTTCTGCTTGAGGCGCTCCTCCAGGACCATGCCCGCGGAGGTGAGGTAGTGGGCGCGAAGGGACGGCGGGACGACGGCGGCGGCGAGCAGCCGGTAGATCTCCACCAGCGCGCCCGCGTCGTTGCGGGACGCGTAGACGGACTCGAGCTGGGTGAGGAGCGTGACATCGGTGGGCTTGCGGTCCAGGGCCTGGCGCAGGGCATCCGCGGCGTCGTTGTCGCGGGACAGGCGCTCCTCGAGGATCTGCCCCTTCTCGAAGAGGAGGGAGGCCTGCTGGCGAGGGTCCTCGGAGGCGATGAGCTCCGCGTCGATGAGCTGCACGACCATCTGCCAGTTGCCGACGTCGGCGAAGAGGCGGCGAGCGGCGCGGATGTTGGCGAGGAAGCGCGGCGCCAGCTTGTAGGCGTTCTGGAACGCGACGGCGGCGTTGCGAGGATTCTTGAGCGGCTCTTCCCAGAGCAGGCCGACCTCATGGAAGAGGAGGGCGGCCGTCTGCGGCTCGGTGGTGGCGAGCGCCTTGGCCTCGCGCTCCATGGAAGCGATGCGCTCGCGGGCATCATCCTCGGCGCTGGCGGTGGGGACGGGAGCGGGGAGGGTGGTCACGTTCTGGGCCAGTGTCTGCGCCGCGCCCGTCGGTTCGGGGACTCCGGGGGGAGGCACCGATGCGGAGGACGAAGGCCGCGTGACGTCATTGCGCTCGCTCATGGAAGCCGGCTCCAGGCACTTTGGAATTGAGAGGGGGAGACTGAACGGGAGTTCGTACCACGCGCTCGGCTGGCCCCTCAACTTCCCGTCTTTCCTGGCGATTTGAGTGCAGGGGAGGCAGGCGGACGGGCGCTGGGACGGTGATGGGGACTGCGTGTGGGAGGCCGTGTTGCTCCAGTGCGGAGGGGCGTGCTTGGCTCCTCACTCCCCGTGAGCCCGCCCCCCGTCGTCGATCCCCCGATTCCTGTCGCCGCGAAGGATCAGGCGGCCCTGGAGAAGTACGTCGGCCACTGCTACTCGCTGGCCCGCTACCAGAGCACCGACGTCCTCGTGGTGGAGAGCTTCACTGGGGAGAAGCAGCTGTGGGTCAGCCCGCATTACGGGGGCTACCGCAACGCCTGGACCGCCGCCTTCGGGCCCGTGGTCTCAGGGCATGATGTCGACCACATCTACTCGAAGAACCGGGGGAAGATGTACGGGTACGGGTACGTGCGCTGTGCCCTGGTGGACTCGAAAGCCAATCAGCGGAGCGGTGAGTTCGAGTCCCTGATGGGGAAGGTGTTCGAGGCGAACAAGGCCTTCCACGGGAACCAGGCGATGCAGGCCCAGGAGATCCGCTACGCGGACGCGGTGCAGGAGGCGAAGTTGAAGCACCTCGCCTTCAAGCCCAAGGATTCCTACGCGCCCCTCCAGCGACAGGGACAGGCCATCCTGTCGGGCTCGCGGCTGGTCGGAAAGACGACGCGGCTGACCCCACAGTCGGGACCGCAGGTCACGGTTCCGCTGCAACCCGTCAGCACGCAGCCGGTGGCGGTGAAGCCGCAGTTGACGCCCGTGCCCCTGAAGCCGTTGCCGCCCGCGCGGAAGTTCCAGGTCACGGCCGTGACGCTCCGCCGGACCTCGAACGCGATCGAGGTCGTCCCGGGGACCAAGTCGTACAATTGGTCCGCTTCGGTCGTCGAGTGGATCATGAGCGGCCTGATCACCGCCGCCAATTACAAGCGCACGCAGGCCGCACTGGACAAGATCCTCGACCGCGTCGGACCGCATCTCCCGAAGAATGGCGGAGTGCTGATCGCGACCATCTACGAACATCCAGACAACGCGGCCCAGTACGGCTACTCCACGGAGCTGTTCATGTACGCGTACGTCCTGGGCTATGGCGCGACCGCGCAGGAGGCGTACGAGCACCACCTGCAAGAGATCTCCCGGCCGGGGTACGCCACGCTGTCACCCGCGGCCAAGAAGAACTGGTCGAAGGTCGAACACCACGTCTGGATCCGGAGCGAGGACCGCTGACGCGCCGAACGCCTCACGCTGGATGGGCAGTCACTCGCCCTGACAAGTCAGGGGTAGCGGGTCCAGCTGGCAGAAAAGCTGGGACTCACCTCAGAGAACGCGTCACCAGACGTGTAGTGATGCAGGGTGATGATGGTGGTTTCTGGTGAGGCATGGACGAGACAAAATCCGCTACCGTACATGTGGCGCGTTGCGGTGTACTCGTCTGGCGTAGACGTCGGCGTGATATTCTCAAACTTCAGATCGCCGTTCAGCCAGCAGCCGTCTCCGTCGTTGGTCATGTACCCATCGCCGCCAGAGATTGACACGATGCCGGGCCACCCACCTGACTTCCAGGTTCCGATGAGTGAATCTCCTGGTGGCAGCAATGCTGCTGTCTGCGTATTCACCTGAGGATCGGTGGGAATTTCCTCTCCACAAGCAGTGGTCAGAAATGCGAGAAGCGCTGTGGCTGCCAGGTGTCTGGTCATGAAATCCCTAGTCAAGCAAGGGCAGGGCCGCTGATTGAGCCTGGCTAGCATTGCACCAGGCCGCCGGGCATGCAAGCGCTTGATGTGAAAGTTGAGCGGATTGAGGCGTTCGCAGGTGCGTCCACGTGCTTCATGAACTGTCTGTCAATCACTCGTCCGCCACATCCAGCTCGGCGATGAGTCCTGACTGACTGAACAAGACCTTCCAGCGCAGCGTCTGGTCCTTGCCGTACACGGCGCGGTAGGTCCGCGTCAGGTGGTCGGCCGAGTCCTCCAGGAGGACCAGGCGGCTCAACCGAGGCATTCCGCCAAGCTGGATGGGCAGCCACTCGTTCAGGTCCGCGAGCGCGTCCTTCGCGGCCCCGGTGAAGTGGCGGGCATCCGCCTTGCCCTCGACCAGCGCCGGCAAGAGTTGCTTCAAGGCCTGCGTCCGCTCCGGCGTAGCGTCGGTGATGCCGGGATCATTCAGTAAGGGAGGGGACGGCAAGTAGAAGTTCGCCACGCCGTGCGCGAGATTGGGGACCAGCTTCCGCTGGTTCGTCAGCACGACCACGGAAAGCTTGTCGTCCGGGTAGTAGACCGTGTCCGAAAGCGCAGGACCGCCGCTGTGACCCACTTCGGAACGTCCTCGGTAACGGCCCACGGTCCACCCCACCGCGAAGCTACTGGGCTTGCCGTTGTTGAGTGTGGGAGGCGTCCACATCGCGGAGCGCAGTTCTGGCTTCAAAAGCTTGTCGCTCATCAGCGCGGCCACGAACCTGGACATGTCCGCGACGGATGAGAACAGCCCACCGGCTGCCAGCGTATAATGCGGATACACGAACCAGTATTGCTGCTGGTGGTCGGTGCGCCACTGATAGGTCGCCGACCGCTCAGGAATCACGTCACTGGTCAGGACAATGTCTTCCTCGGTGAGAATGGCATGGTCGAAGCCACTGTTCGTCATGCCCAGGGGCGTGAAGATGCGGTCGCGCAGGAGTTGCGGGTAGGGCGCACCGCCCACCTTCTCCAGCACGTGGGTGAGGATGACGAAGTCGTCCGAACCGTAAGCCGCCTTCTCACCCGGTGCCGACGCGAGCGGGACCTTCTTCGCCGCCTCGACGGCCACCGCGACGCTGGAGACATCGGCGTTCACCGGCCCGGGCTTCATTCCGGACGTGTGGCTCGCAAGCTGACGAACCGTGATGTCCTTCCAGGCCGGCGGACAGTCGGCGATGTACTGGCAGACGCGGTCATCCAACTGGAGCTTTCCCTGGCCCACGAAGTCCATCAGCAGTACCGCCGTGAACATCTTGGTGCCAGAGGCAATCTGGAACGCCGTGCGGGTGCTGGTCGGTGCGTTCCATTCCAGATTCGCCGTGCCGTAGGCCGCGAGCTTGATCACCTTGCCGTCACGGACCACCGCGACTGCCGCGCCAGGGATGTGGTTGCGAGCCATCTCCGCGCGCAGGAACGCATCCACCTTGTCAGGTGCGCCCCAGGCCAGTTGCGTCCATCCCATGAGGAACAACAGGCACCAACGTTGAGTGTTCATGATCAATTCTCTTTGGAGGTGCTCGGAAGCCCGAGAAGCGATTCCGTGAATGCGAAGAGCTTCGAATCATCCGGCCGCAGGTTGCTCAGGATGATGACGGTGCGGCCATCGTCGAGGACGCGCCAGGAGACGGTGCGATAGGCGCCGCTCGTCCCGTCGTTCGTCGCGACGGTGTGGGCGGACTGCACCTGGGTCTCATAGGTCCGGACGCGGCCTCCCAGGGCGTAGGCGGATTCGGGGCGCTCGACGGTCAGCAGCGCCTTCCTGGATGCTGGCGACAGGAGCTTTCCCGAGAGCACGCCGTGATTCAGTCGCAGCATGTCATCGGCGGTGCTGTAGAACCCGCCACCGGTCACCAGGTAGTTCGGGAGCGTGTAGATGCGACGCTCGACCTTAGGTTCCAGGGCGCGATACCCCAAGGCAAGGTTCGGAACGTTTCCGGCTTCGCCCGCCGCGATGCCGCTGTCCGCCATGCGCAGAGGCTTGAACACAAGACGCTGAGCGAGCTGCGCGTAGGACTGCCCGGAGACGCGCTCCAGGATGGCCTGCACGAGAATCCAGTTCGTGATGTTGTAGTCAAAGCGCGTGCCCGGCGTGAACACGAGGTCGCCGCTCGCGTACCGCGTCACCGCTTCAGCCTGGGGACGCGTCTCACTCTCGATGCTCGGGTCCTTCTTGAACGCGTCCATGAGCCCATTGGGCAGACCGCTGCCATGGCTGATCAGGTGGCGCAGGGTGATCTGCTTCCCCGTGTCCGCGCGGTACTCCGGGAGGTGCGTGAGGATGGGTTCGTCGAGCGACAGCTTCCCCTCGTCCACAAGGCGCAGGACCACGATGGACGTGAGCCACTTGCTCACGGAACCCACGAAGAAGCGGCTGTTCCGCGTGAGGGGCTCCTTCGCTTCGGCGTTCGTGACCCCGAACGCCTCCACGTACTCAGCACGCGAGCCCTTGCCAACGAGGATGACGCCGTTGAAATGAGTGTCGGCGGCGAACTGCCGGGCTTTTGCTCGGACCCCGTCTTCCGCACGCGCCGACAGCGAGACGCAAAGGCCAGCAAGCAGCCCCAAGGAGGTCATCCTGAAGTGATTCACGGACATGAAGTGCCTCGATGGTCGGGCTTGGCCTACGGTCAATTGAATCCCGGATACGTCGGGAGACGAAGCCGATTGCATGAGCGCCGCTCTTGGGGAGTGTCATGCGTATTGTCGGTGTTGCTTCAGCGTCCACCAATCTTCGGGAAACGCTCGTACGCTTTCAGAAGCGCGTCCAGGTGCGCTGGCTTGTCGAGCTCGAGTGGCGTGTCCGTGAGTTGCACGATCCATCCATTCGTCGGTGTGCGTCGTGCCCGCGAGAGCAGGTCTGCGTCACGCGAAGGGGCCGGAAACCCGAGCGCACGCGCGGAAGCGTCCGACCAATGGTTCAGCCACCCAAGGCGATGCGGAATCGCAGGAGAGGAGCGCGCATCCGGCGCCATGAGGACCGGAAGGCGTCTCGGTGGAGATGGAGGCCCGTCCAATGTGGGGGCTGTCTGCTCAGCAATGTCTGCTGCCGCTGCGAACGGCGTCAAGTCTCCCCACCGGGCATCGGAAGTCTCCGCTACAGCCGCCAATACAGCCTCTGCCAGGCCAATCACAGTGGCATTCAGGGGAAGTCTCATATGCACTTCAAGCTGAGGCTTGCCTCCAGGGCCGTCCGGATTCTCCAGCCCGTAGAGCGTCACAGGCGTCTGATCGTCGTCGTTACAGAGGAACGGCAGCCCGCCGTCCGTCGTGTTGGCCGCGACCCAGTCATCACGGTGCTTCAGGGGGATGAGCTCTCCCTTTTCAGAAGTCGTCCATGCCAGCCTTAAGCCAGGAAGGGCATGCTCCACGCCATGAACAATGGCGAGAGGCCGCTTGTCGGCGAGGGTCAGCGCGGGTGCGTAGACAATGAGGCTCAAGAAGTCCTGCGCGGAGGGCATTTCAACACCAGTCCATGAGAACGACCTTGAGCCTTGCTGTCTGCTCGAAGCAGCGCTTGTTTGTGGGCCTTGCTACGAACGCCAATGACGAACTCGTATCCGCAGGCCGTGGCCAGGGCTTGTTCGCGGCGCAGTTCCGGGAGCTTCATCTTCACGAAGAAGTCCTGTGACCGGAGCGGTTGCTTTTCGAAGTCGTCTGTTTTTACTTCCCACAGCGTTCGTGTCGCCGGCACCAAGGCATCGAAGTATTTTCCGTTGACGAGCACATTCAGGCCACGGAACGCGTTGCCTCGAACGTCGTTGGCGCACTGGTTGTGGGGTTCATTCCCTCCTCGGGGAGGGCCCGGAACCGGTCTGCATTCCGGACGGCGCTCGTACTCCGGTGACTCTGGCGGCGCCGGGGGAAACACGTCCTGCGGTGACGGTGCTGGCTTGGGACCTCGGTGAGCCGAGGAGGCAGGCAGAACGGGCTTCGTTCGAGGCTCGACCACTTCCTCCGCGGGCCAGCTCCCCTTCAACTCATAGTCAGCGAGCGCTTCCTCGATGGCGACCGCAACCACCAGCGCACCAATGACAACGACGGCGCCCACGGCAATTTCCGGAGCTGCCAGGACACAGACGCCGATGCCCATTGCGGCGGCCCCGGCCGAGGCCACTGCGCACCGTCCTGAGGGATCATTGAATCGGATCCGGTCATGGTCGAGCGCCGGAAAGCACCTCTCGACAAGCTCAGACCATGGCTGGGAAGCCTCCCGAACAGCACAGCGCCCGTCATCCGTCCACGGTAGCGCCGCTGCTCGCTGGAGGTTGGTGAGCCTCGGGGTCCGGGATACATGCAGTCCCGTGCTCGGTGCTGACGTGGCGCACGCGGAGAGAAAAAGCAAAAGCGCAGCACAAGCCCGCAGTCGCATGGCGACCATCCTTCCGGCGAGCTGGTGGCTCGCGTGTCACTGCTAACTGAGTCGGGCTGGAGCAGCTCCGGACGCCGGCCCGGAGCTGTCTCGAATCAGAGGCGCTTCAGGCAGTCGCTGACCGCACCGCCTCGCGGATCGCCCCGGACTCAACCAGCGCAGTGACGGCCGTGATGTCGTGATGCAGCTCGCGGTCCCGATCCATGTGCGGAACCTTGCTGCGCACCAACTCGTACGCCGCCAGGACGCCCTTGCCAGGCTTCACCGGCTGACGGAAGTCCAGCGCCTGCGCCGCGACCAGCACCTCAATCGCCAGACACGAACGCGCGAACTCCGACACCTGACGGCCCTTCAGCGCAGCCGTCATGCCCATGGACACGTGGTCCTCGCGGCCCGCGGAGGAGGGGATGGAGTCCACGGAGGCCGGGTGGCTCAGGATGCGCGACTCCGCCACCAGGGCCGCCGCGGTCACCTGGGCGATCATGAACCCGCTGTTCAAGCCGCTGTTCTTCGCGAGGAACGCGGGCAGACCCGACAGGCTCGGGTTCACCATCTGCTCCACGCGGCGCTCGGAGATGCTCGACAGCTGCGTCAGGGACATGGCCACCACATCCATTGCCAGCGAGATGGGCTGACCGTGGAAGTTGCCTCCGGAGATGATGTTCCCCGTGTCCACGAACACCAGCGGGTTGTCCGTCCCGCTGTTCACCTCCACCTCCAGGATGCGCCTTGCGAAGGCCAATCCCTCACGCGCGGAGCCGTGCACCTGCGGGATGCACCGGAGGCTGTAGGGATCCTGCACCTTGCTGCAGTTGACGTGCGTCTCCACCAGCTCGCTGCCCTTCAGAATCCGGCGCAGGTGCTCCGCCACCGCCTTCTGGCCCGCGTGCGGACGCACCGCGTGGATCTCCGGCAGGAACGGCTTGTGGCTGCCCAGCAGGCCCTCCACCGTCATTGCTCCCGCGATGTCCGCCACGTCCGCCAGCATTTCCGCTCGCAGCTGCGTCAGCGTGCCCACCGCGCACATCGCCTGCGTGCCGTTGATCAGCGTCAGGCCTTCCTTCGCCTCCAGCACCACCGGCTTCAGGCCCGCCTTCTCCAGCGCCTGCTTCGACGGCATCCGCACGCCCTCGAAGAACGCCTCGCCCTCGCCAATCAGCACCAGCGCCAGGTGCGCCAGCGGGGCCAGGTCTCCGGACGCGCCCACGCTTCCCCGCTCGGGGACCACCGGCACCACGTCCCGGTTCAACATGTCGATGGCCAGGCTCAGCGTCTCCATCCGGATGCCGCTGAAGCCCTTCGCCAGCACGTTGGCCCGGAGGAGCAGCAGCACTCGCGCTTCCGGCAGGGGCAGCGGATTCCCCACGCCACAGGCGTGCGACAGGATGAGGTTGCGCTGCAGGTCGCGCAGGTCCTTCCGGTCGATCCGCACCTCCGCCAGCGTGCCGAAGCCCGTGTTGATGCCGTACGACGGCGTGTCCCCCGCCGCCACCCGGTCCACCAACGTCCGGGAGGCCTGCACCCGCTGCGCGGCTTCGGGCGCGAGCTCCACCGTGACTTCGTGGCGGGAGACCTGGAGGATCTCCTCCAGCTTCAGGGTGTCACCATCGATGAGGAGGCGGGAGCGGGACATGTCTTGGTACTCCAGGAATGCGGCTTGAAGTCGTTGGGCCACGAACGCTAGCGGATTCGCGGCAGGCAGGTTGAGGGCCCTTTACACCCGGGGCCCGGCGCCCATATAGCCTGCGCGCGTCCGTGCAGGGAGGTCGCAAGCCCCGTGGCCCTCATCGTCCAGAAGTACGGCGGTACCTCGGTGGGTGACACCGAGCGCATGAAGAACGTCGCTCGCCGCTGCCTCGCTGCCCAGAAGGCCGGCCATGACGTCGTGGTGGTCGTGTCCGCCATGTCCGGTGAGACCAACCGCCTGCTCAAGCTCGTGGCGCAGATCACCGACCGGCCCGACGAGCGCGAGCAGGACGTCGTCGTCGCCACGGGCGAGCAGGTGTCCATCGGGCTCGTCGCCATGGCCATCCAGGCGCAGGGCGGGAAGGCCGTGAGCTTCCTCGGCCACCAGGTGCGCATCGTCACCGACAGCACCTTCTCCAAGGCGCGCATCAAGAGCATCGACGCGGAGCCCATCCGCGCCGCGCTGAAGCAGGGGAAGATCGTCGTCGTCGCCGGCTTCCAGGGCGTGGACGAGACGGGCAGCGTCACCACACTCGGCCGCGGCGGGTCCGACACGACGGGCGTCGCGCTGGCCGCCGCGCTCAAGGCCGACGCGTGTGAAATCTATACGGACGTCGACGGCGTCTACACCACCGACCCCAACGTGTGCCCGGCCGCGAAGAAGCTGGACCGCATCACCTACGAGGAGATGCTGGAGCTGGCCAGCCTGGGCGCCAAGGTGTTGCAGATTCGCTCGGTCGAATTCGCCATGAAGTACAAGGTGCCCCTGTGGGTGAAGTCTTCCTTCACCGAGGATCCGGGCACGCTCGTCTGCGAGGAGGACGCATCCATGGAGGACGTGCTGGTTCGAGGGGTCGCCTACGACCGGAACGAGGCGAAGATCACCGTGGTCGGCGTGCCGGATCAGCCGGGCATGGCGGCGAAGCTCTTCGGAGCGCTCGACGCGAAGCACATCGTGGTGGACCTCATCGTGCAGAACCCGTCCCGCGACGGGCGCACCGACGTCACCTTCACCGTCGCCAAGTCCGACTTCGCCAAGGCCCACGAGGTCGTGAAGCAGGCCGCGCAGGAAGTGGGCGCCACGGGCATCGAGGTCGATGACGCCATCGCCAAGGTGTCCATCGTCGGCGTGGGCATGCGCAACCACTCGGGCGTGGCCGCGAAGATGTTCCAGACGCTCTCCCAGGAGGGCATCAACATCCAGCTCATCTCCACGTCGGAGATCAAGACGTCCTGCGTGATCCACACGAAGTACACGGAGCTGGCGGTGCGCGCGCTGCACACGGCCTTCGGGCTGGACGCGCCGCCCCCCGTGACGGCCAACCCCACCGTGTCCGAGGTGGACGCGCTCAAGGGGCAGAAGGCCTGAGGCGGTTCGGGCGCACGTCCGCGCTCGCGGCGCTGTCGCTGGGGCTGCTCGCCCTGGGCTTCACGGCCCGGGCGCGGTGGCCGGACTCGCGGCCTTCGCTCGACTGCCCGCCGGAGGCCGTGCGCCTGGACCCGGCGGGGCTCGCCACGTGCGGCCCGGGGACGGTGCCCACGGGGAGCCAGGCGCTCGCGCTGGGGCTCAAGCTGGACCTGAACGCGGCCTCCGAGTCCGAGCTGGCCCTGTTGCCCGGGGTAGGCCGCGACCTGGCCAAACGGCTGGTGTCCGCCCGCGAGGCGCAGGGCCGGTTCGTGAGCTGGGAGAACGTGGACGCCGTGCCCGGCGTGGGCGCTGCCAAGTTGGAGACCCTCCGGGCAGCCACGGTGCTGGACCCGGCGGCGGCCAATGGGAGCGTGTGGTAAGGACGGCCGGTGCAGATCGCCTGCCCGCAATGCTCGATGCAGTACGTGCTGGATGCCCGACTCCTGCCGCCTGGCGGCGCTTCGGTGCAGTGCACGCGGTGTGGCCATGTGTTCAAGGCCTCGCCCACTGGCGTCATGGCTCCCGCGCCGAAGATTCCTCCGGCGGGTGGGGGAGACCGTACGGGGGCGCCGTCGTCCACGCAGATCTTCGGCGGTGAGAGCGGCGCCAACCTGAAATCCACGAACCTGTTCGCGGGTTCCACCACGGCGTCCGGTTCCTTCGTTCCGCAGCCGACGCCGCCTTCGGGCGCGGTGTCCTCGTCGGGCGTGATTCCTCCGCCTCCGTCCGTCGCGCCGGTGTCCGGCACGCAGCCTCCGGCGATGGGCACCACGCGTGCCTTTGGCGCGGTGGGGCCCGGCATGGGGGCTCCTCCCGCGGCGGCGACGGGGCAGGGCGCGGCTCCTGTCGGGACCACGCGCGCGTTCGGAGCCGTCTCCGCGTCGTCCTCGGGTTCGTTCCGTCTCTCGGAGCCTGGGGCTTCGGCGGCGGGGAACTCGACGCGTGCGTTCGGCGCGGTGCAGGGCCCTCCGGCTCCGGGTGCCTCCGAGGTGAGCAGTGGACCGACGCGTGCGTTCGGCGCGGTCTCCGGACCCGCGGCCGCGTCCCCCGGTGGGGTTGAACCAGGGGGCTCGACGCAGGCGTTCGGGGCGGTGGCCGGCCCTTCGGAGTCCTCCGCGCCCCGTTCCCGGTCCTTCGAGAACATCTCGCCCTCGGACGACACGGGGAGTCCACCCTGGTCGGCCGCTGGCGCCTCGCGCTCCAAGCTCGTTCCGGAAGGCCACGGCGACGCGCCCTGGGCAACGGGCGCGCCGACCGCGACCGTCTCCCTGCCCGACGACGACGCACCCTTCGCTCGCACGGAGCCCTCCAGGGCCGCGCCAGCGCCTTCCGGCGGCGCATCGCTGCTCGGGAGTGGGCTGGACCGGCCCCTTCCTTCGCGCAAGCCCTCCAGCGACCTGCCTCCGGAGCTGCTCGGGGCCTCCCGCACCGGCTCCGTGGTGATCGAGGACGGCGACCGGCGGTCCTCCACGCTGAGCCGGGTGCTCCTCGTGCTCGCGGTGCTCGCGGGCATCGCCCTGGCCGGGTACCTGGCGTATCCCGCCTTCCGCGACCGCAATGCCGCCATGCCGGCGGAGGCCGTGGACAAGAAGGAAGCCGCCGTCAAGTCACTGCGCCGTGATGACGCTGCGTCGCGCGAGCAGGCCATCCAGGACCTCAAGGCCCTGGCCACCGCCCACCCGAAGTACGCCGAGGTCCAGGCCGAGCTGGCCGTGGCCTACACGCTCCAGCTGAGCGACCTGCACGCGGAGTTCGACCAGCTGCGCCTCCAGGCGGAGCTGCTCAAGCGGCAGTTCGACGAGGTGAACTCCGCGAGGTCGTCGCCCGGTTGGATGGGGCAGGCGAACGCCCTCCGCGCGGAGATGAGCGAGGCCGAGCGCGCCATGAGTCCGCTGCGCACGACCATCGCCGAGCGGCGCAAGGGGCTCGACGCGCTGGTGGAGAGCCTTCGGGCCGCGCCGGACGTGGAGCCCGCCGCGACCGTCGCCGCGCGCCTCAAGGCCCAGTCCCTCTACGCCGCGGTGACGGGCGCCTCCAACGCGCTGGGCCTCGCGGAGCGCCTGCGCCAGGCGGAGCTCACGCCGTCCTGGAGCGTCGTGGCCCGCGCCGAGTTCGCCCTCAGCTCCGGCTCTCCCGCCGCCACCCTCCAGGCCGTCTCCAAGGAGCTGGTCGCGCTGCGCACCCAGGACCGGACCTTCCTGCGGCCCTACTTCCTGGGCGCCCGGCTGGCGCTCCGCCAGAACGACCCGGACACGGCCCGGAACCTGCTGAACGAGCTGCTGGCGCTCAATCCCAAGCACGAGCTGGCGAAGCGCACGCTCGCCCAGCTCCCCGCCGCTGGCGCCACGCCCTGAAGCGTTGACCGGATCACCTCCGTCTCACCCTGGAGAAACTCCAGTCCTCCCCAGGGGCTCGCTGGCTCTCTCGCCCTGAAGTCCCTCTGAACGTCCAGGCACGCGCCTTGCTTTGTCCACGGGCGTCGAGGACTCGGGGTTGGGAGGGTGGGTCGATGGCGGAGGTCTTCTTCTGGTGCGCGGCGCTGGCGCTGGTGCACACGTATTTTCTCTATCCCTTGAGCCTGTTCGCCCTGGAGGGCGCGGCGCAGGTCTTCCAGAACCTGCGGAAGGTGCGCTCGGGGGAGGCCGCCCGGACGGGCGTCAGGGCAGGGCCGCTGCCGTCGGTGAGTCTGGTGGTGGCCGCCTACAACGAGGCGAGCTGCATCGAGTCGAAGCTGAAGAACAGCCTGGCGCTGGACTACCCCGCGGACCGCTTCGAGGTCGTCATCGGCTCGGACGGCTCCACGGACGGCACGGACGGGCTCGTGCAGCAGTGCACGGATGACCGCGTGCGGCTGTCGCCCGCGGCCCGCGCCGGCAAGACGACGGTGCTCAACCGCTGCATCCCGTCCGCGCACGGCGACATCGTGCTCCTGTCGGACGCGAACACGATGATCGAGCCGGACGCGGTCCGGAAGATCGTCCGCCACTTCGAGGACCCGGAGGTCGGCGCCGTCTGCGGCAAGCTGCGGCTCTACAACCCCACGAAGCAGGACTACGAGGAGAGCGCGTACTGGAGCTACGAGTCCCTCATCAAGATGTACGAGGGCCGGCGCGGCGCGGTGGTGGGGGCCAACGGCGGCCTCTACGCCATCCGGCGCTCGCTCTTCACGCAGCTGCCTCCGTCCACCATCGTGGATGACTTCGTGATTCCGCTGCGCATCCTGGAGAGCGGCTACAAGGTCGTCTACGAGGAGGGCGCCGTCGCCCACGAGGAGACGACGGAGGACTACGACAAGGAGTTCGGCCGGCGCGCGCGCATCGCGGCGGGCAATTTCCAGAGCCTACGCCTCGTGCCCGGGCTGCTGCTGCCCACCGCGGGCTTCCCCGCGTTCGCCTTCTGGTCGCACAAGCTCTTGCGCTGGTGCGCTCCCGCGCTGATGGCGGCGGCGCTCATCGCGAACCTGTTCCTGCTCGACAGCCTCTTCTACCGCGTCACCCTGGGCGCGCAGCTGGGCTTCTACGCCCTGGCGTACCTGGGCCGCTCCGGCGTCTTCAAGAGCGGCGTCGCGAAGAAGGCCACGTCCATCGCGTACTACTTCGTGACCATGAACATGGCGATCGCCGTGGGCTTCTGGCGCTTCCTGCGCAACTCGCAGCGCGCCGCGTGGGACCGCACCGCCCGCGTGCCGACCTCCACGTCGACCTGACCTTCACCCGCTTTGGCAGTGCAAGCCCGTCGGTTCCCCGCGGCGCTCCGGCTGGTTCCGGAAGCGCACGGCTGGAATCGACGGGCTTTCCTTTTGAGTCCTACCGGGCCGCGACCGCCAGGGGCTTCGCCGGGCCGGAGGGCAGCACGCTGCCGAACGCGGCGAAGAGCTGGCCGGTGAGCACGTGCGGCTGGCCGGGGGCGGGGCTTCGCAGCATGTCGTTGAGCACCTCGCCCGTCTTCGGATCGCGGGGCAGGTGGGGGCGCGCCAGGTTCATCCGGTAGCGCACCACGCCGCGCTTCACGCGGTGGATGACGGTGACGGTGCCGTCCGCGTCCACGCCGTCCACCAGCCCCACGTGGGTGAGGCCGTCGTTGCGCCGGCCGTCGCGGTTCTGATCATACGTCTCGCGGAAGAACACCAGGTCGCCCGGCACGGGGCGTCCGTCCGTGTACACGCGGCCGTTCGCCCGGGCGTAGCGGTAGAGCGCGGTGACGCCGTTGTCCCCGGGCTTCAGCGTGCCCCGGAACTTCACGCCCGCCTGGGCGTACGTGGCCTCGATGAGCGCCGTGCAGTCCGCCGGGTAGCGCCGGCCGTTCACCTGCACCGTGGGCTGGCCCACCAGGGCGCGCGCCGTGGCCAGCACGCGCTCACGCGGGGTGCCCGTGGGGGCGGGGCTGGCGGGCGTCTGCTTCACGGGCGTGACGGTGGGGCGAGGCTTCGCGGGGGCCTTCGCCACCGCCGGGGCCTTGCCGCGCGTGGGGGCCTTCGCGGGGGCGCGGGGGCTCTCGCGGACCGCCACCTCCGAGGACAGCGTGGCGCGCGGGAAGGCAGGAGGGGAGGCGGAGCGGTAGCGCACGGCATCCGACGCCACCCAGGCGCCCACGGGGGATCCGGTCGCACAGCCCGTCGTCATCGCCAGCATCGCCATCCATGCGCCCAGCTTCATGGCCACCTCGTCCTGTAGCGTCCTGGGACGGAGGCTCCCTCCACTGGTGCGTGTAGGCAAGAAAACCACCCAGGCAACCGGGCGGGTCGGCTCGGGTTTTCGACCGGGGGCGGGTGGGGTATTGCTGGAGGGGAATGCCCACCTTCCGCCGCGCCCTCGCCCTGCTGCTCCTGGCCACCGGTTGCTCGCACACGTCCTTTGAACGGGCCAGCGAGGCGGACACCGTTCAGGCCTACCAGGACTTCCTTCGCGAGCACCCGGATGACCCGGAGGCGCTGACGGCCCAGGGGCGCATCGAGGGGCTGGAGTTCGACGAGGCGAAGCGGCTGCACTCGGTCCTCGCCTACAAGCGCTTCCTGGAGATGTACCCGGACGCGCCGCAGCGGCAGCGGGCACAGTCGCTGCTGGAGGGCCTGCGCTTCAACGCGGCGAAGGAGACGGACTCGGAGGCCGGGTGGCGGCAGTTCCTCGCCGAGCACCCCGACGGCACCCACCGCGACGAGGCGCGCGCCCGGCTGCAGACGGCCCAGGAGCGCGACGTCCAGACGACCACCGACCTCAAGCGCGTGTCCCTGCTCCTCCAGGGAGAGGCCGCGGGCGCCCGCCGCGAGGAGCTGGAGCGCAAGCTGGACGACGAGTCCTTCGCCCAGGCCAGCGACGCCGGGAAGCTCTTCGCCTACCTGCGTGACTTCCCCGCGGGCACGCACCGCGAGGAGGTTCGCGTCAAGCTGCTGGAGCTGGAGGTGGAGGGGCTGCTCGTCTCCGGGCTGGTGGACGAGGCCGAGGAGAAGGTGAAGACCCACCCGCTGGGGCCCAAGCTGACGGGCTTCCCCGCGCGCCTGGCCCGCGCCCGCGCCGAGCAGGGCGCCCTCTCCCGCACCGAGCCCGCCGCCCGCGCGATGCAGGCGGGCCACTACCTGCGCGACCTGGAGGACCTGAAGCGCGCGCTCGTGGCGCCGGATCCGCTGGACCGCTGGCAGGCGGCGGAGGAGCTGGGCCAGCACGTCTCCGTGCGCGCGGTGGATCCGCTGCTGGAGGCGCTGCGCACGGCGCGCAATCCGTTGATCCGCCAGAACGCGCTGGCGTCGCTGCGCTCGGTGCTCTCCGCGCTGCCCGCCCCCGTGGCCGCCTATGAAATCGCGGTGCGGCTGGAGTCCCTGCGCGAGCGCGCCAGCAGCCCGGAGCTGTACATCTCCGTCGCGGCGCTCCTGGACCTGAGCGGCCAGCTGGAGCAGGCCGCCAGCCAGTACCAGCGCGTCTATGAGTCCGGCGGCACGGATCCGCTGGTGCTCTGGCGCTGGGTGCAGCTGCGCGAGCAGCGCCATCAGGCGTTCTCCTCCGCGGTGGCCGCCCGGCAGCTCGCGGTGTGGGCCCAGACGACCGCGCGCGAGGAGACCGTGTCTGCGGAGGGTGGGGTGCCCCTGGCGTCGGCCCGGCAGCTGTGCGCGGCGGTGGTGGACGCGCGCTTCGCGGCCCAGGCCATCGCCCGCGTCCGCAAGGAGAAGACGGAGTTCCCGGAGGACCTGGACACCTTCGAGCGGACCGCCCAGGACGCGGTGCGGCTCGCGGAGGCGAAGCTCGCGGACGCGGAGCTGCTCCTGCGCCAGCAGCACCCCGGCGTCCGCACCTGCGCGGATCAGCAGGTCGCCGAGCGCCTGTCGCAGGGCGTGAAGGAGCGCACCCAGGCGCTCCAGCAGGCGTCGAGCGCGAAGCTGCCGAAGCCCGTGGGCACGCTGCTGCTGGAGCTGGCCCGCGAGCGCGATCCCTCGCCGGAGGTCCGCGCCGCGGCGGCCTCCCGGTTGGCCGGATCCACCCCTCCCTGAGATGGACTGGCGCGCGCGGTCGCGGCGGTTAGAGTCCCACCCCCCCATGGCCGCCCCCCTGCCGTTGAACCCCGCCGCCCCCGCCGGAGCGCCCTCGCGCCGCCTGGACCTGGACGGCGCGCTCAACGACGAGCAGCGCGCGGCGGTGGAGGCAGGGGAGGGGCCCGTGCTCGTGATCGCCGGGGCGGGCTCCGGCAAGACGCGCACGCTCACGTACCGCGTGGCGCGCATGCTGGAGCGGGGCGTCCCGCCGTCGTCGCTGCTGCTGCTCACGTTCACCAACAAGGCCGCGCGCGAGATGATCCGCCGCGTGGAGGAGCTGGCCGGCGGCTTCGCGGACGTGGGCAGCCTGCTGGGTGGCACCTTCCACCACGCGGCGCACGTGCTCTTGCGCCAGCACGCGGGGGCGCTGGGCTTCTCCACCAGCTTCACGGTGCTGGACCGCGAGGACGCGCGCGACCTGATGGCCACGTGCCTGGCGGAGCGGAAGCTGCGCAGCGACAAGCGCTTCCCGCGCCCGGACGCGCTCCTGGACCTCGTCTCCCTGGCCACCAACCTCCAGCAGCCCGTGTCGCAGGTGCTGGTGGATCGGCGCCGGGAGCTGCTCCCCGTGGCCCCGGAGATCTTCGCCACCGCGCGCCGCTTCCAGCAGCGCAAGGCCCAGCTGCACCTGATGGACTACGACGACCTGCTCGCGCACCTGAAGCGGCTCTTGGAGGACCACCCGTCCATCCGCGCGGAGCTCACCGGGCGCTTCCAGGGCGTGCTCGTGGACGAGTACCAGGACACAAACCGCCTCCAGGGCGACCTGGTGGACCTGCTCGTGGGCGAGCGCCTCAACCTCACCGTCGTGGGCGACGACTGCCAGTCCATCTACAGCTTCCGGGGCGCGGAGTTCACCAACATCATCGACTTCCCCCAGCGCTACCCCGGCTGCGGCATCTACCCGCTCACGCGCAACTACCGCTCCACGCCGCAGGTGCTGCGGCTGGCCAACGCCGTCATCGCACGCAACACGCGCCAGTTCCCCAAGGCGCTCGTGTCCGACGGCGCGCCCGGCGCCGTGCCCCAGGTGGTGCCCACCCGCGACGTGAAGGCCCAGGCCGCCTTCGTGGCCGAGCGCGTCCTCGAGCTGCGCGCCCGGGGGCACCGGCTGGAGTCCATGGCGGTGCTGTACCGCGCCCACCTGCACTCGAAGGAGCTCCAGCTGGAGCTGGCCCGCCACGGACTGCCATTCCGCGTGCGCTCCGGGGTGCGCTTCTTCGAGCAGCCCCACGTCAAGGACGCGCTCGCCCACCTGCGATGGGCGCACAACCGCGCGGACGAGCTGGCCTTCAAGCGGCTCGCGCGGAAGCTCCCCGGCGTGGGCACCGCCAGCACCGAGCACCTGTGGACCGCCCTGGCCGCGCTGCCCCCGGAGCTGTCCCTCGCCGACGCGCTGGCCCACCCGGACGTCCAGGCCCTGGTGCCGCGCAAGGCGCAGGCGGCCTTCCAGCGCTTCCAGGCGCTGATGACCACGCTGTCCTCCGGCGGGCCCCGAAGCCCGGGCGCGCGGCTCGCGGACGTGCTGGCGGCGCGCGAGCCCCCGGCCACCCCGGACGGGGAGGACCCCCGCGCGGAGGACCTGCGCCAGCTCCAGGAGTTCGCCGGCCGCTTCGAGGACGTGCCCCGCTTCCTGTCCGCCATCGCCCTGGTGGCCGAGTTCTCCGCCCGGGCCGCCCTGGACGGCGAGCCGCCCGACGACGCGCTCACCCTCACCACGGTCCACCAGGCCAAGGGGCTGGAGTGGCGGACCGTCTTCGTGCTGGGGCTCGTGGACGGGCGCTTCCCCCTGTCGCAGGCCACGCGCGACACCGAGAACGAGGAGGAGGAGCGCCGCCTCTTCTATGTCGCCGTCACCCGGGCCCGGGAGGCGCTGTGGCTCGTGTACCCCCACACCTCGCTGCCCCGGGAGGACGGACGGCTGCTGCTCACCCCGTCGCGCTTCCTGGCCGAACTGCCGGCCGGGCCTGACGCGGTGTGCGAAACCCTCCCGCCCCCGGAACCCGACGGGCCCATCCGCCTGCGCGACCTGGGGCCGGATCCGGACCGGGAGCTGTAGCCGCCCGGGCTGGAATCAGCCCCCCTGGTGGGCGGGCTGGCCAGAACTACAGTCAGGGAGGAAGCGTCCGCCTAGAAACGCGCACGCGACGGCTCGACGTGCTAGAGAGTGAGGACGGGCGCGGCCTCCCCCTGAGCTGCGCACGTTGACCTTCATGGCGGACAGACCTCGCATCGTCGGGATTGACCTGGGCACCACCAACACCCTGGTGGCGTCCGTGCGCAACCGCATCCCGAAGATCGTCCCCACGGACCGCGGCAACCTCATCCTGCCCTCCGTGGTCGCGCTGTCCTCGAAGAACGACCTGCTGGTCGGCGGCGTGGCCAAGGATCAGATGGTCACCAACCCCAAGAACACGCTCTGGGGCACCAAGCGGCTGATCGGCCGCAAGTACCATTCGAAGGCGGTGGAGGACCTCAAGGGGTACTTCCCCTACGACATCGTCGAGGACCCCAACGGGGACGCCGCCGTGACGATGGGCGGCAAGCTCTACACGCTGCCGCAGATCTCCAGCTTCGTGCTGTCGCAGCTGAAGACCATCGCGGAGCAGTTCCTGGGCGGCCCCATCGACGCGGCCGTCATCTCCGTCCCGGCCTACTACAACGACAACCAGCGCAACGCCGTGAAGGAAGCGGGGCGGCTGGCCGGCTTCGACGTCAAGCGCATCGTCAACGAGCCCACCGCCGCGGCGCTGGCCTACGGCTTCAACCGGGGCCTGGACCAGAAGGTCCTCGTCTACGACCTGGGCGGAGGCACCTTCGACGTCAGCGTGCTGCACCTGGCCGGCAACGTCTTCGAGGTGCTGGCCACGGGCGGCGACTCGTTCCTGGGCGGCGCGGACTTCGACAACCGCATCATGGAGTACGTGCTGGAGCGCTTCCGCGACGAGACCAAGGTCGACCTGACGGAAAGCCCCATCGCCCTCCAGCGCATCAAGAACGCCGCCGAGGCCGCGAAGATCGACCTGACGCTGATCCCCAACGTCGTCATCGACCTGCCGTACATCGAGGAGCGCAAGGGCAAGCCGCTGGACCTGCGCATCCCGCTGACCCGCGACTACCTCAACAACCTCACCGGCGACCTGGTGGACCGCACCTTCGACATCTGCGACCGCGTGCTCGCGGAGAAGGGCATCAGCCGCTCGGAGATCGACGAGATCATCCTGGTGGGCGGCCAGAGCCGCATGCCGCTGGTGCAGCAGAAGATCCAGGCCCACTTCGGCAAGGCCCCGCGCAAGGGCGTGCACCCGGACGAGTGCGTGGCCCTGGGCGCGGCGCTGCTGGGCGACTCGCTGGGCAGCATCGACGCGGTGACGCTGCTGGACGCGCTGTCCATGCCCATCGGCTACGCGATGCCCAACGGCCGCGTGAAGCGCATCATCGAGAAGAACTCGCTCATCCCGATGGTGAAGAGCTTCCGCCTGCCGCCGCCGCAGCAGCCGGGGTCGCCCTTCATCGAGCTGGACATCTACCAGGGCGACAGCGACCTGATGGTGGACAACGAGTACCTGGGCACCGTCCGGGTGCCGGCCGCCGCCGCGGGCCGGAAAATCGACTTCCGCCTCACCGAGGAGTGTCTGCTCCAGGTGCAGGTGGAGGACGCGAGCGGCATGTCGCGCAAGGTGGACCTGGCCACCCGCGACACGCCCGAGCAGTTGAAGAAGGCCCTGCAGGAAGTCGCCTCGCGCAACGCGCAGGCCGCCCCGTCGAGCAGCAGCGGGGCGAGCAACGACGACCGGGGGCTCTTCTCCAGCATCAAGAGCATCTTCCGTAGGGGGTAGGGAGGCGCGATGCCGAAATTTCCGTCGAAGGAATGGCTGGACGAGGCCGTCCGGCTCACCAATGCAGACCCGGAGTGCGCCATCGCCGGCAAGGGCTGGAAGGGCGACTTCGGGGCCATCATCGAGGCGGAGAAGGGCAAACTGGACACGTCCTTCGTCGTCCACGTGGAGCCCGGCGACTGCGACATCAAGCGGGCCCGGGTGCTGTCGGATCCGGACGACCTGGAGGAGCTGGAGCCGGTGTACCTGGCCCGCGCCCCCTATTCCGTCTGGAAGCAGCTCTTGCTGGGCACGCTGGACCCCGTGGAGGCCGTGCTCAAGCGGCGCATCTCCATGCGCGGGGACCTGCAGCCCCTCATCGAACGCATGCGCTACAAGGGCATCGCGGACCGCGTCTTCGCCGCGCTGAAGACTGAGTTCCCCGACGGCCCCTGAGGGGCCAGAGGACACCCACCATGGGCATCCGGGACGACTTGAAGAAGCAGGCGCTGGGGCTGTCCAGCATGGCCATGGAGAAGCTCATGGCCGACGAGAAGCGCGCCCTGGCCGTGGCCCAGGCCATTGGCCGGGTCCAGCGCGGCAAGCAGGCCCTGGACCGGGGGCAGGAAGAGGTCATGAAGGCCCTGCACTTCGCGCCGAAGGGGGACTTCAAGGCCGTGGGCAAGCAGCTCGCGGGCCTCAAGCGCCGCCTGCGCGAGCTGGACGCGAAGCTGGAGTCGCTGTCGGAAGAATCCTCCTAGGAAATGCGTTGACACTCGCGGCGGCGGATGGCATTTACCGCCGCGTTCGTTGCGCAGCGGTCGCGCGGCGGGCGGCAGACAGCAGGGCGCGTAGCTCAGCGGTAGAGCACTGCCTTCACACGGCAGGGGTCGCAGGTTCGAAACCTGCCGCGCCCACTTCAAACAAGAGGCCGTGAGTCCCCTGGGGCTCACGGCCTTTTGCTTTTCCACCTCCTGACAGGTCGCTGTTCTCCGGGCGGAGACGCCCGTTCGCTGCCGCACGCGGCAGGGTCGCAGTGTCGGGTTCCGGCGCAATCGACGGGGGCGGGGCGTGGTCGGCGATCCACGGACTGTGCGACCTTCACGGCCGTGCCCAGGACATTGCGATTCACGTGGGATCAGCAGGGACGGGCGGTCGTGAGTGGCCTGCCGCCCGATGACGTGCTGGCGGACTACCTCGCCCAGGAGCTGCGCCCGGACCCGAACCGGGCGCAGGGACTGCTGCGGATGCTGGCGGCCGTGCGTCAGGGACAGCGCGACCGCTGGGACGTCACCGGCGAAACCTGGAGCCTGGAGCTCAACCGGGCCCGGGCCTCCATCCACAGCGAGGTGGCCATCCCCGGACGCTCCCAGGACCTGCCCCTGGAAGAGTTCGAGGACGCCATCCGCTCGTGGGCGGAGTTCATGGAGCTGTCGCGGGCGTTCTGAAAAAAAGAGGCCCGAGCCCTCATGCGCTTCGAGGGCCCGGGCCCGGAGCCCCACACCCCATGGGACCCACAGCCGGAAGTTGAATGGTGCCGCGGGAGCGTCAGCTCTCCGCGGGGGACGGCGTGCTCCGCGGTGCCTCTGGTGACGCGTCACCGGAGGGCGCGTGCGGCGGCGTGTTCCGCGCCTTCACCAGCGAGGCCACGATGCTGGCGCCCAGCACCAGCGCGATGACGCCCAGGGAGATGGCCGGGGACAGGTGCACCACGTCCACCAGCGCCATCTTCGCGCCCACGAAGACGAGCACGCCGGACAGGCCGACCTTCAGGTAGGTGAACTTCTCCATCGCGCCGGCCATCAGGAAGAAGAGCGAGCGCAGGCCCAGGATGGCGAAGATGTTCGACGTGAAGACGATGAACGGGTCGCGCGTCACCGCGAAGATGGCGGGGATGGAGTCCAGCGCGAAGAGCACGTCGGACGCCTCCACCAGCATCAGCGCCATGAGCAGCGGCGTCGCCAGCCGCCGGCCGTTCTCCACCGTGAGGAAGTGCTGCCCGTGGAAGTGCGGCGTGGAGGGGATGACGCGGCGGGCGGTGCGCATCAACCAGCCGTCCTCCGGGTGCTCCTCGTGGTTGCGCTGGATGAAGAGCTTCACACCCGTGAGGATGAGGAAGGCGCCGAAGACGTAGATGAGCCAGTGGAAGCGCTCCAGCATCGCCACGCCCGCGAAGATCATCGCCGCGCGCAGCACCAGCGCGCTCAGGATGCCCCAGAAGAGGACCCGGTGCTGGTAGAGGGCCGGGACCTTCATCGTGGAGAAGATGACGACGAAGACGAAGATGTTGTCGACGGAGAGCGACTTCTCGATGAGGTAGCCGGTGAGGAACTCCATGCCCGGCCCGGCGCCGAAGCGCCACCACAGGAAGGCGTTGAACGCGAGCGACAGGCTCACCCACACCGCGCTCCACGCACCGGCCTCCTTGAAGCTCACGGTGTGGGCCTTGCGGTGGAAGACACCGAGGTCCAGTGCGAGCATCGCGATGACAAATGCGATGAAGCCGCCCCACATGACGGGGCTGCCGATGGTGTGTAGGGATTCCAAGGCGTTCACCTGGGGAAGGCACGGGGAGCCAACCCCTCTCAAATAGGAGTCTCGGCACTCTTCGGCAAATAGAGAATCCGGACGCGAAACTTCGGGAAAACGGAAGTGTCATCCGGAGCAGGCGGGCGCCGCGCGGGGGGAGCCGGCCGGACGGGGGCTCTGGAGGCCCTTGTCGCGATGGGAAGTGTTCACGACCGCCGCGGTTTGCAAAGGCCCCGGCTGAGAACGCTTTCACCGGGCCACCGAGACCAGCCGAGCGCCCGAACCTCCCGTGGCACGTGAGCCCGGGAGCGGTGGCGTGGGTGACGAGGGCCGCAGGCGAAGGCGTCGCGGCCGCTGCCCGTCGTGTGGCCCCCCGTGCACGGATACCCCCTGCCTGATGCGGAACCGATCTGTCTTCACGTCCAGCGCGCTGCTGCTGGCGCTCCATGCCTTGGGTTGTGGCGCGAGCCCCGAGGGAGAACCGACGAACCCGACCGGCGAGGTGAGCACCCCCGCGCCCAGCCCCGCCCCGGGCGTCCCGGCCCCCCCCGCCACGCCCGCCCCCGAGCCAGAAGCACCCCCGGAGCCCGTCCCCTCGGAGACGGAGGCCCCGGCGGACCCCGCCGCGCCCGCGCCCACCGCGCCTCCGGAGACCAGCCCCGCGCCCGCGCCCTCGGGCGTGGACGGCTTCGGCGTGACGATGCTGTACCCGTCCAAGGCGGGCGGTGAGGCGTGGGCGCTCGCGGACGACGCGACGGCGGACAAGCGCTTTGATCCGCAGGGCACCATCACGCGCAACGCGGACGGCTCCTGGAAGATGAAGAGCACGAAGGTCCGCATGAGCGCCTACCCGGCCACGGGCTACGACGCGAAGCAGATCGCCACGTACGACCGCGACGTGCTGGCGGGCCGCGGCTACATGCAGGCGCCCAACGACTGGAAGAACATCGAGATGACCGGCTTCGTGAAGGTCAACGCGGTGAACAACACCCAGGACAACTTCGCCTGGTACGCGCGCGGCGGGAAGCACAACGACAAGAGCTCCGGCTGCGAGGGCAGCAGCTACAAGGGCGGCCTGCACTACGACGGCCGCGTGCGCTGGGAGAAGGAGACCTGGCACGTGTCCTATGACCAGGCGCCGTACAAGCCGGCCACCTCCGCGCTGAAGGGCCGCTGGGTGGGCTTCAAGGCCGTCATGCGCAACGTGGCGGGCACGAAGAACCCGGAGGCCGTGAAGCTGGAGCTGTACCTCAACGACTCCGCCGACAAGGTCACCTGGACCAAGGTCTACGACATGACCGACGATGGGGCGTGGGGTGGGGACGCCCAGCACTGCGGCGGCTCCGTTGGCGCCATGCCCATCACCTGGGGTGGGCCCATCGCCACGTTCCGCTGGGACAATGCCAGCGACGTGGACTTCAAGTGGCTGAGCGTCCGGGAGATCCAGCCCTAGGCGGGCCGCACGTTTCCTGTCGTGGATTCATCAGGGGAGGGGGGCCTGCGCGGTCCTCCTCCCTTTTTGTTCGCGGCCGGACGTGGCGTGCGTGGGCTTTCCGACAGGAGGGGCGCGCCGGGGTGCCGCTGGAAAGAGACGCCCTAGCTTCGCAGCCTAGCTGACGCCGGGACCACGGGTTGCCCGCGCACAGCCACTCCAGGGCGCGGTCCTCCCGGCCGGGTCCTCCACACGAGGGACGACGTTCATGCGGATCACCTTCCTGGGTCATGCGGGCTTCGCGGTGGAGACCGCCGGAGCGCTCGTCGTCATGGATCCGTGGCTGACGCCCCAGGGGGCCTTCGACTCCGCGTGGATGCAGCTGCCGCGCAACCACCACCTGGCGCCGCGCGTGAAGGAGCTGCTGGAGACGCCGGGCAAGGAGCGCTTCCTCTACATCAGCCACGAGCACAAGGATCACTTCGACCCGGAGTTCCTGGCCACCATCGCGAAGCGGGACTTCACCGTGCTGGTGCCCAAGTTCCGCCGCTCGGAGCTGCGGGACATCTTCGAGAAGTACGGCTGCAAGCGAGTCATCGCATGCGAGGACTCGCGCGAGATCCCCATCAAGGGCGGCTACATCAAGCTCTTCGTGTCCGAGCAGGGCACCAACCGCGACTCCAGCGTGATGGTGCGCGGCGACGGGCAGTGCTTCCTCAACATCAACGACTGCAAGATGCACGACCGGCTGGTGCGCGTCATCGCGGAGGAGGGGCCCATCGACGTCTTCTCCGCCCAGTTCTCCGGCGCCATCTGGCACCCCACCTGCTACGAGTACCCGGAGGAGACGTACTCGGCCATCAGTCTGAAGAAGCGCGACAGCAAGTTCGAGGCGGTGGCGCGCGCGCTGGACGTGGTGCAGCCCCGCGCGTACATCGCCGCGGCGGGCCCGGCGGCCTTCCTGGATCCGGCCCTCTTCAGCCTGAACTTCCAGGACGTGAGCATCTTCCCGCGCGCGCCGGCCCTCTTCTCCTACCTGGAGAAGCGCCTGCCCACGCTGCCCACGCGCTACCTGGAGCCCATGCCCGGGGACGTGCTGGACGCGGGCACGCTGGAGTTCGTCTCGCAGGTGCCGGAGCGCGTGACGACGGAGAACTTCAAGGAGTACCTCCAGACGTACGCGAACGACATGGCCTACGTCTTCCGCGAGCGCCGCCGCAACCTGATGCGCGAGGAGGTGGATGAAATCCTCGGCCGCCTGCGCGTGGAGCTGCAGCGCAAGCTGGACCTGTTGGATCTGCACGACCGGGTGGGCATGCCGCTCTACGTGGAGCTGACGGAGGCGCCCACGCGGCTGTTGCGCGTGGACTTCAAGGGCCGCCGCGTGGATGAGGTGCCGGAGATGCGCGACAAGAGCCGCTACGCGATGAAGGTGAGCGCCAGCGACATCGTGCGCGTGCTGGACCGCAAGCTGAACTGGGAGGACTTCCTCCTGTCCTTCCGCCTGCGCCTGTCCCGCAACCCGGACGTGTACGAGCCCGTGCTGCACGGCTTCCTGGGCGTGGAGGTGGAGGACATCCGCGAGTTCTGCGACGGCATCCGCGCCACGGAGTCCCAGAAGGAGCGCACCACGGTGGACGCCGGTGGCAAGCGCTTCACCATCCAGCGCTTCTGCCCGCACCAGGGCGCGGACCTGTCCGAAGGCTGGGTGGAGGAGGGCCGCTACGTGGTGTGCCCGCGCCACCGCTGGCAGTTCGACCTGCAGAACGGCGGCGCGTGCAAGACGAACAACTCCACGCTCTGCGCGGAGCCCGTCGCGGACAAGCCGGAGGGCGGCAAGGTGGAGCGCGGCGGCGACAAGGCGCCCGTCGAACCGCCGCGCGTCTGATGCGTCAACTGCCCCGGTAGGTGGAGAAGCCGAAGGGGCTCAGCAGCAGCGGGACGTGGTAGTGCTCGTCCGTGGCGGTGACTTCGAAGAGCACCTGCACGGACGGGTAGAAGCCCCGCTGCCCCCGGGCCTGGAACCAGGCCCCGGTGTCGAAGGTGAGGCGGTACACGCCGGGCGGAAGCTTCGTGTTCGCGCCCGACAGGTCCTTCACCCGTCCATCCGCGTTGGTGACGCCCCGGGCCAGCTCCCGGAAGGCTGCACCCTCGCGGGCTTCCAGCGTGAGGGAGAGGCCTTCCGCGGGACGGCCCGTGCTCGTGTCCAGGACATGCGTGCTGAGGGTGCTCATGACGCGAGGAGCTTCTCCAGTCGGATGCGGGTGATCTTCGCCTGCTCCCCGGCCGCGATTCTCAGCTCCGCGTCGGGGGTGTTGTGCATGCGGTCCTGGAGCAGCTCCAGCATCTGCGCGGCGCTCTTGCCCGTGGCGCACACCAGGAAGATGAAGCCGTAGCGGGACTCGTAGTCCCGGTTGCCCTGGGCCAGCGCCTGGAGCACGCCTTCATCCGCGCTGGCCACGCCCTTCTGCTCCTGCGACGACCACTGCGCGGTGGAGGCGAACTTCTCCCGCAGCTTGGACACGTCGCCGATGCGCGGGTGGTGCGTGAAGGCCTCCAACCAGTCCTCCGGCCCCGTGCGCGCCCAGGCGTCCACGGCCTCCGCGTACAGGTGATCCGCGTCGCGGAACGGCCGGACGGCCAGCATCCGCTGGACCCACTTCGTGCTGCCGCAGCAGCGGATGAAGGCCTGGGTGGCCTCCTCCGTCGTGGCCGTGTTCAGGCGCTCCAGCGGCGTCGTCACGCCGGCTCCCCGAAGAGGCGCAGCCGGCTGACGCCGCCATCCGGGAAGATGTTGAGGCGCACGTGGGTGATGGGGCCCACGTCCTTCAGCTCCTTCTCGAAGACGTGGCAGTGGTCCGCCTGGAGCTTCGACTGCGGCAGCAGCTCCTTCCACTGCAGGTGCGTCGCGTTGGCGAAGTCCAGCAGCGGCTCCTCCAGGTGGATGCCCTCCAGCGAGCAGCGGTCCGGGAAGTTGCCCTTGAAGAAGTGGGTGTCCACCTCCGCGCGGCGCAGCGTGCCCGCCGTGGCCAGCTTCACGACGATCCAGTCGAAGCCCGGCACGCGCTTGCGGCGCGTCTCCCAGCCCTCGCCCATGTTCGCCGCGCGGCCCGGGAAGATGAGGTTGTCCTTCGTGCCGAAGAACTGATCATTGCACGTGACGACGGAGCCGCCGTTGGCCGCCGCCGCCAGGTCCACCAGCCCCGCCTTCTTGAGGGCGTGCCAGTCCGGCAGCACCTGCCCGTGCACGCGCAGGCGCGCGACGCCGCCGTCCGGGTAGATGTTGAGGCGCACGTGCGTGAAGCGCCGCTCGTTCGCCACCGCGAAGAGGTTGCGCGAACCGCCGCGCAGGCGCTGCTTGGGGACCAGCTCCGTCCAGCGCGACACGTCCTCCGCCAGCGACTCCGGCGTCGGGTCCCCGTCCACCTCGCACGCCTCCAGGGAGGCATATTCGGGGAAGTTGCCGATGAAGTGGTTGGTGTCCACGTCGATGCCGTGGATGGCGCCGGGCAGGCCCAGCTTCACGATGCACCAGTCGTAGCCGGGCACGCGCTTGCGGCGCGTCTCCCAGCCGTCCATCCACTTGCCGCGCTCCGTGTACTTGTCCGCGATGAAGACGCCGCGCCCGGGCTCCAGCATCGCTTCCTTGGGCGCGAAGAACTCGTCGTTGGCCAGCAGGGCCTTGCCGCCCACCTTGCGTGCGGCGAGATCAATCAGGTCGGCGAAGGCGACGTGCATCGCCCCGGGTGCTTCGGCTTGCATCGGTTGTCCTCTCCCGGACCGCCGGGGCCTATCCGCGCGGCAGCCACTGGCCGATGCGCGGGCCCGTCAGTCCCTCGGTGGCGTCGAAGATACGCTGGCCGCGCAGGTATGTCCTCAACACCCGGCCTTCCAGCTCCCGCCCCGCGTAGGGCGTCAGCCGGTGCTTGTGGCGGATGTCCTCCGGCGCCACCTTGAAGCGCGCCTCCGGGGCGAAGACGACGAAGTCCGCGTCCAGCCCCGGCCGGATGGCTCCTTTGCGCCCCGACAATCCGGCCAGCTTCGCGGTGCGGTGCGCCATGCGGTCCACCAGCGCGTCCAGGCCCAGGCCGTGCGCGCGCATGCCCGTCCACACGGCGGACACGCTGAGCTGCAGGCCGGCGATGCCGCCCCACGCGCCGGAGAAGTCCCCGGCCTCCAGCTTCTTGAGCGCGGGCGTGCAGGGCGAGTGGTCCGACACCACCAGGTCGATGAGGCCGCTCTTCACCGCGGCCCACAGCCGCTCGCGGTTCGCCGCCTCGCGGATGGGCGGGGCGCACTTGAAGTGCGTGGCGCCGGCCTCGATCTCCTCCGCGGTGAAGGTGAGGTAGTGCGGGCAGGTCTCCACCGTGAAGGGCAGGCCCTCCGCCTTCGCCTTCGCGATGTCGTCCAGCGCGTCCGCGGCGGACAGGTGGACGATGTGCACCGGGCCCCGGTGCTGGCGGCACAGGTCGATCATCATCCGGATGGCGTCCACCTCCCACGCGGCCGGACGGGACGCGAGGTAGCTGGCGTACGCGCGCACGTCGCCCGCGAAGGGCGGCTCGTGGTCCGTCAGCTCCGCGTGGACCAGCAGCGGCACGCCCGCCTTCGCGAGGATGGGCATGGCCTCATCCAGCACCTCGCGCGTGGCGGCGGGGAACTCGTCCACGCCCGAGTGCACGAGGAAGCACTTGAAGCCCGGCGCGCCCGCGTCGACCATCGCCTGGAGCTCGCCCGCGTTGCCGGGGATGACGCCGCCCCACAGGCCGTAGTCGATGGCGCACTGGCCCGACGCGGCCTCCGCCTTGGTGCGCAGCGCGGCCAGGGACGTGGTGGCCGGGATGGAGTTGAGCGGCATGTCCACCACGGTGGTGATGCCGCCCGCCGCCGCCGCCGCCGTCGCCGTGGCGAAGCCCTCCCAGTCCGTGCGGCCGGGCTCGTTGATGTGCGCGTGGCTGTCCACGATGCCGGGCAACAGCGCGTCGCGGCCCAGGTCCACCACGTCCGCGCCCTTCGGCACGTCCACCGTCGCGTGGATGCCTTCGATGCGCCCGTCGCGCACCACCACCGCCGCGGCGCGCGTGCCCTCGGGCGTCACCACGCGCTCACTGCGAAACACGGTTACAGATGCACTCACGTCTCGAACTCCGTCGTCGCGTAGTCCGCGAGCGCGCGGAAGTGGCGCTCGCTGTCATCCAGGTAGAGCTGCTTGGTGATGCCGCCCACCAGCCGGGGCAGGCTGTACTTCATTCCGGAGATGCTGGCGCCGCCGAAGCCCAGCGAGAGCAGGCACCCGAAGGTGTAGTTGAACACGCCGCCAATCCACCGCGCGCTCCCGGGCTGCTTCTCCTGGAACTCGAAGGAGGGGCCCAGGTACGGGTGGCGCAGCAGGTCCGCGTGCCGCTCGTTCTCCGGCGGGGTGAAGCGGTCCTTCCACAGCGCGATGTGCGGGTGCAGCTCCGCCAGCTCCGGCCGCAGCGACAGGTCCGTGGTGAATCCGGACGCGATGATGAGGAAGTCGAACGTGTGCGTCGCGTGCGGCGTGCGCACCACGGCCTGGCCGTCCTGCTGCTTCACCTCCACCCAGGGGCTCTCCGCGTGCAGGTGGAAGTGCGGGTGGCGGCGCGCGCGCTCGAAGGTGTCGCGCGGCGGCAGCTGGCCCATCTCGATGATCTGCCGGATGAAGCGCCAGCGCTGCGCGTCCGGCAGGTCGCCGTGGTGGCGCAGGAAGCCCGCGAACTCCGCCCAGCGGTAGGGGTTCACGTTGGGCAGCTTCTTGCGGCGGTAGAACAGGTCCACCTGGCCCGCGCCCGCCTCCAGCGCCACGGAGGCGTTGTCGAACGCGGAGGCCCCCGCACCCAGCACGCCGATGCGCTTGCCCTTGAGCGCGTCGAAGTCGATGGGGTCGTGCGTGTGCGCCCACAGCGCGCGCGGCAGGGGCTGCACCTCCGGCGGCGCGTCCCAGCGGCCGGAGCCGTCGATGCCGGTGGCCAGCACCACCTTGCGCGCGAGCAGGAACTCCGCCTCGCGGTTGTGCGCGGCGGGGACCTCGAAGCAGTCCAGGTCCGCGCGCCAGCGCAGCGCGCCCGCCTTGGTGCCGCACTTCACGGGGATGCCCAGCACGCGCCGGTACCAGAGGAGGTAGTCCGCCCACAGCTCCTTCGGAATGAGGGCCACCTGCTGGAAGCCCTCCGCGCCGTGCTGCGCCTCGTACCAGGCGCGGAAGGAGAGGTTGGGGATGTTGTAGTCCGGGCCGGTGAGGTACTTGGGCGTGCGCAGGGTGATCATCCGCGCGAACGTCTTCCAGGGCCCGTGGAAGCCGTCCTTGCCATCGTCCAGCACGAGCAGGTTCGTCACCCGCTCGCGCATCAGCCCGAACGCGGCGCCCAGCCCGCTCTGGCCTCCTCCAATGACGAGCACGTCCAGGATGGAGCGGCCGTCCGGTGTCGAGCGCGGCGGCACCCAGCTCCGGGCCGGGTAGGACAGGATGTCCAGGTCGCGCCGGAGGGCGTCTTCCAGCGCCTCCAGGCCCTGCGGGGGACGGTACGGCGAGGCCAGCGGATCGCGGTCGGGCATCGGGCCCGAAGCAACCCACGCCCGGATTCCCCATGCAAGGGGGGCCCGGCGGCAGGGGGCCGGTTCCGGACGGCCGCCTCAGCGGCGGGAGGTGGGCCCGGCCGCCTGGGGCACGAGCAGCTCGAAGCGCACGCGCGCGTTGTCCGTGCGCATCCCGGCGGGGCCCTCCAGCGTGAGCGCGTCGGCGGGCAAGCGTCCCTCCCAGACGCGCTGCCCGTCCGCGTACACGGTCAGCACGCCCGCGTCGATGCGGGCTCGCAGCACGTGGGGCTCCCCCGGGGAGAGCCGGTCCAGCGGCTCCATGAAGCGCGGCCGCACGGTGGTGTAGCCGGCGTTGCCGCACTCGGCGCTCTCGTGGTCGTCCGGGTTGCGCTTGAAGTTGACCACGATGCCCGCGGACGGAGCGATGCGCCACATGGCGTAGATGACGTTGCAGCCATCCCGGGCGCGCAGCTTGAGCCCCACCTGTTCGCGCTGCTGACCGGAGGCCAGCGGAATCACCGGGTCGGTGACGCCCAGCCAGGTGAAGCGCAGCTCCGCCTCGTCGCCCGTCGACTCCGGGACGACCGCGCGCTGGCGGGGCTCCTCGACGGCGAAGCGCGTCCCGTCCTGTGCCCCCTCCGCGAGGCTCACGAGCTGGCCTTCCGTGACGTGCAGCTGCCGCCGCGTGACGGGGGCCAGGACGCGCGGCGCTGGCGGGTCCGCGCGAAGCGCGCGCGTGCTGGAGGATGCAGGGGAGTCCATGGGCTTCCTCGCGCTGTTGCAGGCGCCGTGGCTCACGAGCAGGGCTCCTGCCCACAGCATCAACACGCTCGAAGTTCCGACCGCCACCCACCGCCGCTGTCGCGCGTCGCTCATGGGCCCGTGCTCCCCAGCATCGAGCGCAGCGTCTCCAGGTGCGCGCCCAGGTAGGCTTGCTCCGCCTGGAGCCGCGCCAGCTCCAGCAGCAGGTAGTCGCGGAAGCGGCGCACCTGCCGCGTCTGCAGTTGCTCCACCTCGCGCAGCTGGCCTTGCAGGTCCGACACCAGCGCGGACACCTCGCCCAGCCGCTGCTGTTCGCTCCGCTCGGTGATGCGCAGCTCGCCCAGCAGCTGGCGCACGCGCCGGGGCGCGCCGTCCACCGCGTCGCGCGTCTCCTGGCGGCGGCCCTCGCGCGCCTGGGCGTTGGCCCGGCCCTGCCAGAAGTGGCCCAGGTTGTAGCCCAGCGTGAGCTGCCCGAAGAGGGGCGTGCTCTGGTCCACGTCGAAGACCTCGTCGTAGCCGCCGCGCACGCTCAGGCGCCACGCGGCCGCCGTGCGCAGGCCGCCGGACAGCACCTCCACCTGATCATCCGCCGCCTCGAAGGCGCTGAGCAGCGCGCCCAGGGTCTGCCCTTCCGGCGGCGGGGGTTCGAGCGCCAGCTGCTCGCGGGCCTGGGCGGTGTCGCGCGCGAGCGAGCGCAGGTTGTCCAGCCGGACCTGCACCGCGTTGAGCTCCTCCAGCGTCGCGCCGCCGTCGCGCAGGTCGTCGCGCAGCGCCGCCACCAGCGCTTCAGCGCGGGGCAGGGAGGTGGCCAGCGCCCGGGCGCGTGCGTCCAGCGCCGCCGCCTCCCCCAGCCGCGAGCCGTGCTCCACGGCGCTCTGGAGCGCGGCGAGCGCCTGGTAGCGGCGGCACTCGGCCTCCGCGCGCGAGCGCAGTGTGTGGCCCCGGTAGAGGCCCACGAAGTCGTAGCCCAGCCCCGCGGTGACGCGCAGCTTGGGCGAGCCCAGGGGCGTTTCATCCGAGCCGCCCACCGCGTCGCCCGCGTTCACCGCGCCCACGCTGGCGAACACCTCCGGCGCCATCTCCAGCGCGGCCTCCGCGCGCGAGGTACCGCGCACGCGCTCGCAGTAGCCCTTCGCGAGGTCCGCCTGGGCCCGCACCGCCCCCGTCTCTTCCTCCGCCGGGGCCATGCCCGCCCACAACCCGAGCCCCAGCAGGGCTCCTCTCGCGAGGCTCGTCCGCATCCTCCGCTTCCTTTCCTTGTCCAAGACGGGGCTCACAGCATCAGTGGGGGATGGCCCAGGTGAAGCAGCGGCTCGCGCGCGCTCGGCGCGTCCCGAAGCTGGAGTTCCACCATCACGCCTCGCAAGTGGTACTGGCGGATGGGGTGCTGCTGGGAGATCTCCCCCTCCAGCACGGGCCCCACCACGCCCACCTCGCGGCACCAGAGGATCTTCAGCGCGCAGGTGTAGAGCGGGGTGCCAGCCCGGGCGTTGGGCAGGTTCTCGTAGGGCACGAAGGCCACCGTGAGGTTCTGCTCCAGCGCCTTCAGGTACGGCGAGCCGTGCACCGCCACGAGCAGCTGGTTGAAGCGGCGGATGCGGTCGTCCAGCGCGTGCACGTCCACCTCCAGGCTCTTGCGCTGCGCCTCCGCCCGGGCCATCGCCAGCACCGACTGCGTGTACTCACGCTCCAGGAGCAGCGTGTCCGTGGTCAGCCCCTCGGGGTTGTCGTCGCGGCCCAGGCCGTTCTCCGCGGCGGTGAGCCCCTCGCTCTCTCTCCGGAGCGTGTCCAAACGCATGTCCAGGTCCACCGTCTCCTGGGCCAGGGACAGGTTGCTCTGCGCCATCTGCGCCAGGTGGTGGTTGGTGGTGAGCACGTCCTCGCGCTCCATCAGCTTCGCGCCGTAGAGCGCGCTCGTGCGCGTGCGCGCCAGGCCGCTGTATGCGCGGTTGGACTCGGCGATCTCCCCGCCCGCGCGCATGTACTCCTGGCGCAGCGCGGACAGCCGCTTCGCCAGCCGGTCGCGGGAGCGCTTCTCGCCCTTCAGCGCCACGACGAAGCGCTGCTGGAAGGAGCGCTCCGTGGCCACGGTGCGCTCGGCCTCCTGGAGCCGGTCGGAGGCCTCGCGCCGCCTGGCCTGCAGCCCGTCCCGCTCCGACTCCTGCTGCGCCGCCTGCGCGTTGAGCGCCAGGACGTTGGGGTCGGTGGGCGACAGGATGGTGGGCATCACCCAGCTGCTGCTCGCCAGGAAGAAGCCCTGCACCGCGAGGAACGACAGCAGGCCCAGGAGGATCAGCGCCAGCAGCACCGACCCCATGAACTTGTAGGCGGACACCGCGACGGAGTTGAGCCGGTTGGCGACCTGCTGGTTCATGACGGGGTTCCCTCGCCTGCGGAGTTGGAGGTGAGCTGCACGGGGGCGGGGGAGGGGGCCTGGGCCGGCGTCGGGCTGCCGCGCGTCTCCCAGCTCCCGGAGTCGAGCGTCAGCAGGGCCAGCGGCGTGAAGAGCGCGTACGTCACCGGCATGAGCAGCGCCATGGGCAGGAAGCTCACCGCGGGCACGCGCCGGTCCTCGGGCAGGTAGCGCGTCTCCATCCGGTAGATGAAGCCCAGCAGGCCAATCACCAGGAAGTGGAACGCGAGGATGTCCCAGAACTCGCCGTTGAGCATGTTGTGGACGATGACCACCGGGTACGCGAGCAGCAGCGCCAGCTGCGACACGTAGTGCACGGTGATGACCGGGTGCAGCCGCCACGCGTGCGACAGGCCGCACAGGAGGTCCACCAGGTTGGAGCGCCGCCAGCGCAGCTGCTGGCTGAAGTAGCCCGCGAGCGTGGACGGCGCGGCGGTGAAGCAGTACGCGTCCAGCGTGTAGACCGTTTCATAGTCGTGCTTGACGATCTGCCGCGTGAGGAAGCGGTCCTCGCCGTACTTGATGGGGATGCCCGCGATGGCGCGCGCCTCCAGGATGGGCTCCAGCTCCAGCAGCACCGAGCGGCGGTACGCGGTGAGGCAGCCGGACAGGCACATCACCTGGCGGAACGAGCGCTCCAGGTCCTTCAGCCACTTCTGGGCGAAGTGGAACTTGATTTCGATCATCCGCGTCAGCCAGTTCTGGTGACGGTTGATGACGAAGGTGCGGCCGCCCACCGCGGCGACGTTCGGGTGCACGAAGCGGCGGATGAGCTGGCGCACGGCGCTCTTCTCCACCACCACGTCGGAGTCCACGGAGACGATGATCTCCGCGGTCTCCGCCGCGCGGACGCCCCGGTTGATGCCCTTGCGCTTGCCCATGTTCTCCGGGTTGCGCATCACCCGGACGTTGGGGTGCCCTTCCGCGGCCTTGGTGGCCCACGCGACGCTGTCGTCGCGCGAGCAGTCATCCACGACGATGATCTCCGTCAGCTCGCGCGGGTAGTCCTGCTCCAGCAGCGCCTTGACGGTGTGGAAGATGCCCTGGCCTTCGTTGAACAGCGGAATGACGATGGCGACCTTCGGGCGGTAGGTGTCATCCACCCGCTCGAACCGCCGCCCCTTCAGCCGCCTCAAGAAGGGGCCCAGGATGTAGCGGTTCATCAACACGACGATGAACAGCAAATGAATGGGAAACAGTTCCATCGGCCCCGCGCGCCCCTTCACGCCCCGGAAGGGCCCCGGGTACCTCCCGGAGCCCTTCCTTCCGTCCCCAAGACGGCCGCTCCACCCCTGTGAAGCGCACGGAAGGTTGGGGCGTCCCGCACGTCCCGCCAACTGCCCGGGACCGGTGGGCCGAGGGCTGTCAGGGAAGCTTCATCCGCGCCCGACCTGGCGGGGGACTTCAGGTGCCCAGCAGGGTGACGGTCACGTCGGCGGTGAAGGGCGCGTGATAGTCCGCGCAGTCCCTGCGGTAGCCAGCGGTGAAAGTCACTCCGACGCTGCCGTCCGCGGTGTCACGCCCGCCGGTGCCCCGGGTGATGTCCAGGTCGAAGGCGCAACCGAACTGATAGTCGTGCGGGGGGATGAGCAGGTGGCAGGTCCCCGGGTTCAAGGCGAAGGTGGACTTGCCCGTCATGGTCGCGGTCAGGTCGCAGTCAAAGGGGGAGAGCGAGACGCGCAGTTCATTCCGCGATCGCGCCTCCGAACTCAGCTCGAGCGTGGCCTTGTCGAAGTCGGGGACGTGGTTGCCCTGTGCGTTGGTGATCATCATCACCACGGGATGGGTGCCCGTGACGTTGGAGCGCGTGTCCTGGAGCTCCTCGGTGGGGGCGGCGGCCTCGTCATCCCCGCCGCATGCGGCGCAGAGGAGGGAGAGGGCGGCGGATGTCAGGGCAAGGCTGCGGCGCATGGGGAGCTCCTTCGCGGCACGGGGAACCGAGGACCGCGACTCGTGACGAGCCAGCGCTGGCGTTATTCAAACGACCCGCGCCCGAGGCAGCGCCGACGCCAGCGCCAGGTCCCGCGTCAGCTCCGCCTCGCGCGCCTGACGTTGAGCGGGGGAGGAGAAGGTGATGGCCGCCATCGACTCCGTCGCGGCGGCGGCGATGCGGTCCACGCCGTCCCGGGAGATGACGCCCGCGTGGAACGCGTCCACCGCCGCGCCCACGTACGTGTCGAAGAAGAAGACGTGCTTCGCGCGCCATTCGTCGCGCTTGGGCTGCGGCGTCGCCACCACGTCGTGGATGAACACGGCGCGCACCGCCTGGGGCAGGGCCTCGCGCATGCGGGCGCCAAACTCCACGTCGCCCTGGCCGCTGTCGCCCACGAAGACGAAGCCGTACTCGGGGAAGAGGCGGGCGTACTGTTCGAAGTTCTCGAACTTCTTCTGCGCGATGCGCGTGTTGCCCAGCAGGTAGAAGAAGCTGCCGGACAGCATCACCGCCAGCGGCACGCCGCGCTTGCTCAGCGAGTCCAGCGTCGCGTTCTCGATGAGGCCCAGCGGATCCTGCGGGCGGGCGCTCACGAAGACGAGGTCGCCCGCGCGGCCCGGGATGATGCCCGGGCCCCGGTCCAGCTCCTGGTAGAACGCGAGCACGCCCGGGTACACCGTCTTCTTCGGGTAGCGCGGGTCCACCCAGTTGGCGAAGAACGTGTCGTCGATGTCGCTCAGGACCTTGTTCTCCCCGCTGGGGAAGGCCTGGGCCTCGCGCTGGAAGTGGGCGAGCAGCTCCGCGCGCACCGCCACGTCGTCCACGTCGTCGAACACCAGCTTGTGCAGGTCGTGGTACTCGCCGCCTGCTTCCAGCAGGTTCTTGAACCCGGTCAGCTCCCGGCCCTTCAGCCCCAGGAACAGGTCGCGCAGCCTCGCTTCCGCCTGCGCGCGCGTGGCGCCCTTCTGGAGCGCGGTGGCCAGCGACGCGCGCACGGGCAGGGACAGCTCCGCCGCGCGGCGCTTGCACAGCAGGTCCAGGAGCGCCGTGTGATGGTCGGGGCCCACCAGCCGGTCGTCCAGGTCCGACAGCAGGCGCACCAGGTCCACGTTGGACAGCAGGAAGTTCAGCTCCTCGCCGGTGGCGCCCTCCAGCAGGTCCAGGATGCGGCGCTCGTCGTCGCGGTCCGTGTGGCCGGTCATGTCCCGGCGCAGCGCCTGGAGCTTCGTCGTCGCGGTGGACAGGTCCATGCGTGTCTCTCCCCCTTGCCGTTGGGCCGGGCAGCCTACGCGCCTGGTTCAAGGCCGGACCAGCCCCCGTGACAGGCGCGGCGGTTCCTGATTGCCTGCGTGACATGACGCCGTCCCCGCCCTCCACGCCCCTCGACCTGCGCCCCGACGAGGTCCACGTGTGGCTCGTCGAACCCGAGCGCATCGAAGACCCGCGCCTTCTGGAGGCCTACAAGGCCCTGCTGGACCCCGGCGAGCGCGAGCGGCAGCGCCGCTTCCACTTCGAGCGCCACCAGCGGCAGTACCTCGTGTCCCACGCGCTGGTGCGGCTGACGCTGTCGCGCTACGCGCCCGTCGCGCCGGAGGCCTGGCGCTTCGTCCCCAACGAGTACGGCCGTCCCGCCATCGTCGGTCCGGTGGGTCAGTGGCTGCGTTTCAACCTGAGCCACACCGACGGCATGGCGCTGGTCGCGGTGGGCCGGGACGTGGACCTGGGCGCGGACATCGAGGACGCGGAGCGGCCGGGCGAGACGGTGGAGATCGCCGACCACTACTTCGCCAAGACGGAGGTGCAGGCCCTGCGCTCGTTGCCGAAGGAGCACCAGCGGGCGCGCTTCTTCGAGTACTGGACCCTGAAGGAGGCCTACATCAAGGCGCGCGGCGCGGGCCTGTCCCTGCCGTTGGATCAATTCGCCTTCGACCTGGTGCCGGGCCAGATGCCCGGCATCGCCTTCGACCCGCGGATGAACGACCTGCCGGACGTGTGGCAGTTCATGCAGCACAAGCCGTCCGCGCGGCACCAGGCGGCGGTGGCCTTCCGCAGGCCCCGGGGCGGGGCGCTGTCCGTGCGCTGGCAGCACACCGTGCCGCTCGCGGGGGACATGGCCCCGGTCATCAAGACGGCCTGAACGGGCATTTGACGTCAGGAGGCGTGCGGGCCCTCCAGCGCCACCGTGCCTCCCGGAAGGGGACCTGGCGCGCGGTGCAGCTCCAGGACGATGTCCGGCGGGTAGGCCGCATCGAGCGCGCGCTGGTAGCGCAGGTGAAGCGCGTCGTAGTCGCCGCGCTTGAGACGCAGGACGGCCCAACCCGCCGCGACCGTTACCAACGCTCCGAGTCCGCCCAGGACGGGCCCGGCCAGGAAGCACACGGAAGCCATGACGGCGGCCGCTGATAGCACGGCGATGAGCCAGCCCCTGCGGAGCGCCTTCCCCAGCCGGCCGTACCTCGTCAGCTCTTCGGAGGAGAGGGCCCGCGATGCCTCCTCGTGGGCGCGCTGCTCCTCCTCGGGATCCTCTGTCTGGTTGAGGTGGACCCGGACGCGATACCAGGAGGGCTCGACGTGGAGCCGGTCTTCGGCGGACGTGATCTGCGGGCGCGGGTTGCGGAAGTCCTCGCACCCACCGGCCAGCGCGGTTCCCGAGCCGAGGTGGAGTCCCAGCTCGTTCCCGACCGTGTCGAACCGTTGCCCGGGCGCAGGGACGAACGGCTCATCGACGTGGATCTGGAGGATGTAGCTGCCGTCCGCGCTGGTGTCGATGACGAGCACCTCCCCACGCGCGGCGCTCGCCTCCAGCGCCTTTCCCCCGATGGAACGCTTCGTGGCGGGGAGGCCGGCGTCCCAGATTCCCACGCAAGCGATGTCCGTCCCCGCGTGGATGCGGTACCGGGCCATGAGCGCTCGCTACGTCGCGGCCGTCATCCAGCGCGTCAGGTCCTCGCGCACGGCCGCCAGCACCTGCGGCCCGTGCGAGCGGATGAAGAAGTGGCCGCCGTCGAAGTGCCGGATGCGCACGTCGGCCGTGGACTCCGCGCGCCAGTGCTCCATCAGGTCCAGCCCCACGTGCTTGTCCCCCTTGCCCGCGTACACGGACAGCGGGATGTCCAGCGGGGCTGGGTCCTTGCCGTTCTCCGACCAGGCCAGCCCGAAGTCCGCGCGCAGCGTGGGGAGGATGAGCTCCAGCAGCTCCTTGTGCTGGAGGACCTCCTCCGGCGTGCCGTCGTACTCGCGCAGCTTCTCGATGAAGCCCTTGTCATCCAGCGTGTGGATGGGCTCCCGCTCGTTGTGCGACGGCGGAGGCGCCGCCGCCGCGATGAAGCCCAGCGGCTTCGGGCCGCCCTGGCGCTTCAGCGTGCGGGCCACCTCCAGGCCGATGCGCGCCCCCATGCTGTAGCCGAACAGGGCGAAGGGCCGGTCCATCAGCGGCGTCAGCGCCGGCATCAGCACGTCCAGCAGCTCCGGCAGGGACTTGAGCGCGGGCTCCATCAGGCGCCGCTCGCGCCCGGGCAGCTGCACCGCGCACAGCTCCACCCCCGTGGGCAGCGCCATGCTCCAGGGCGTGTAGATGGCCGCGCTGCCGCCGGCGAACGGCAGACAGAACAGGCGCAAGCGCGGCTCCGGAAGCGGCTTGCGGGACGGGAACCAGCGATCGAGGACGGGAGAGGAGGCGCTTGCCATGGCGCGGCCGTCTATACCATGTGCCCCCCGCGGGGAACGTCCTCCCGCACGCCCGGTGAGGCTCCGGGACACGCACCCGGAGTGGGCCCGTGAAACATCCGTCCCAACAGGTCGGACGCCCATGTTTCACCGGCCCCCTCCCGCATGTCGCATCCGCGGTGTGTCACCGCCGGGGACCCGGAAACTTTCATGGCCACGGTTGGGCGCGGGGAGGGTTGTGGTAGCTTGCCTCGCCGTGAGCTACGAGCTTTCACATCTTGAGGCGCTGGAAGCCGAGTCCATCTTCATCATCCGGGAAGTCGCGGCGGAGCTGGATCGGCCGGTACTGCTCTTCTCGGGTGGCAAGGACTCCGCGGTGATGTTGCACCTGGCGGTCAAGGCCTTCTGGCCCGCGCCGCTGCCGTTTCCGCTGATGCACGTGGACACGGGGCACAACTTCCCGGAGGTCATCCAGTATCGCGACGAACGGGTGGCGGAGCTGGGGGCGCGGCTCATCGTCGCGTCCGTGCAGGAGGCCATCGACGCGGGGAAGGTGACGGAGGAGAAGGGTCCTCGCGCGTCCCGCAACCGCCTGCAGACGCAGCCCTTGCTGGAGGCCATCGAGAAGAACGGCTTCAACGCCGTCTTCGGCGGTGCCCGGCGCGACGAGGAGAAGGCCCGCGCGAAGGAGCGCGTGTATTCCTTCCGCGACGAGTTCGGCCAGTGGGACCCGAAGAACCAGCGGCCGGAGCTGTGGGCGCTCTACAACGGCCGCCACCGCCGGGGTGAGCACCTGCGCGTGTTCCCCTTGTCCAACTGGACCGAGCTGGACATCTGGCAGTACATCGGCCGGGAGAACGTGGCGCTGCCGTCCATCTACTACACGCACCGGCGCGAGGTGTTCCGCCGGGACGGGATGCTGATGGCCTGGTCGCCCTTCATGTCCATGATGCCCGGCGAGACGGTGACGACGGAGACGGTGCGCTTTCGCACCGTGGGCGACATGACGTGCACCGCGTGCGTGCCGTCCACCGCGTCCACCGTGGAGGAGGTCATCACGGAGGTGACGGCCTCCCGCGTGACGGAGCGTGGCGCCAGCCGCGCGGACGACAAGTTCTCTGAGACGGCGATGGAAGACCGCAAGCGCGAGGGATACTTCTAGTGGAACTGCTGAGATTCGCGACCGCGGGCTCCGTGGATGACGGCAAGAGCACCCTCATCGGGCGGCTGTTGTACGACACGAAGTCCATCCTCGAGGACCAGCTCGCCGCGGTGGAGCGCACGAGCCACGCCCGGGGCGACGAGTACGTCAACCTGGCGCTGCTGCTGGACGGCCTGAAGGCCGAGCGCGAGCAGGGAATCACCATCGACGTGGCGTACCGCTACTTCTCCACGGTGAAGCGCAAGTTCATCATCGCGGACACGCCCGGACACCTGCAGTACACGCGCAACATGGTGACGGGCGCGTCCACGGCGGACCTGGCGCTCATCCTGGTGGACGCGCGCAAGGGCGTGCTGGAGCAGACGCGCCGCCACGCGTTCATCGCGTCGCTGCTGCGGGTGCCGCACCTGGTGCTATGCGTGAACAAGATGGACCTGGTGGACTACGACCAGGGCGTCTTCGACCGCATCCGGGAGGAGTTCCGCCAGTTCTCCATGAAGCTGGACGTGACGGACCTGTCGTTCATCCCCATCTCCGCGCTGGGCGGGGACAACGTGGTGACGCGCTCGGAGAAGATGCCCTGGTACCAGGGCCCCACGCTCCTGCACCACCTGGAGAACGTGCACATCGCGTCCGACCGCGACCTCATCCACCTGCGCTTCCCCGTGCAGGGGGTCATCCGGCCGGCGTCCGCGAAGAAGTTCCACGACTACCGCGCGTACTCCGGGCAGCTTCTGGGCGGCGTGATGCGCCCGGGCGACGAGGTGATGGTGATGCCGTCCGGCTTCACCACGCGCATCAAGTCGCTGGAGCTCGCAGGCAAGCCGATGACGGAGGCGTTCCCGCCCATGTCGGTGAACGTGTCGCTGGAGGAGGAGCTGGACATCAGCCGCGGCGACATGCTGTGCCGGCCGGGCAACCCACCCACCGCGAGCCAGGACATCGACGCGATGGTGTGCTGGCTGTCGGACACGACGCAGCTCAACAGCGGCTCGCGGCTGGCCATCAAGCACACCACGCGCATGGCGCGCGCCATGGTGAAGCAGCTGCACTACCGGCTGGACGTCAACACGCTGCACCGTGACGACCAGAGCCCGGGCCTCAAGCTCAACGAGGTGGGCCGGGTGACGCTGCGCACGACGGTGCCGCTCTTCTTCGACGAGTACCGGCGCAACCGCAGCACCGGCAGCTTCATCCTCATCGACGAAGGCACCAACGCCACCGTGGGCGCGGGGATGATCAACGGCCCCGCCGTGGACAGGTAGGGAATGGCCATGCAACAGCGTCCGGGCTTCATCCTCTGGTTCACTGGCATGTCCGGCGCGGGCAAGAGCACGCTGTCCGCCGCGGTGGCGCGGCAGCTCTCGCCCGTGCAGCGCGTGGAGCTGCTCGACGGGGACGAGGTGCGCACGTACCTCTCCCGCGGCCTGGGCTTCAGCCGCGCGGACCGCGAGGAGAACGTCCGGCGCATCGGCTACGTGGCGCGCGTGCTGGCGAAGCACGAGGTGGGCGTCATCACCGCGGCCATCTCGCCGTACAAGAGCTCCCGGGACGAGGTGCGCGCCCTGGCCACCCAGGCCGGCATCCCGTTCCTGGAGGTCTACGTCCAGGCCAGCCTGGACGCGCTCATCGCCCGCGACGTGAAGGGGCTCTACAAGAAGGCCCTGGCCGGGGAGATCCCTCACTTCACCGGCGTGTCGGACCCGTACGAGCCGCCCGAGTCCCCTGAAATCACCGTCCGCTCCGACGCGGAGACGGTGGAGGCGGGCCTGGAGCGCATCCTCGACACGCTGCGGGACCGGGGGCTGCTGGCCCCCGCCGCGAGCGCCGCCTAGCCCGCCCCCCGGCCTGCCGGGACGCGGCGCCGGAAAACTCCAGAACGGATGAAGAAAGGGGGATCCCGCCGTCCCCTGAATCATTTATCATCCAAGGAGTTTTGACTTCACCGGAACGGGCCTAACTCATGTTTTTCGAGGATATCGAGTACGTCGAGCTGTGCGTCGCCGACGTCTCGAGCGCAGCGGGCTTCTACTCGGACCGCATGGGCTTCCGCCGCGTCGCGGAAGGGGGCCCGGAGACGGGGCTCGTGGGCCGGCGCTCCGTGTTGTTGCAGCAGGGCACGCTGCGGCTCTTGCTCACGCAGGGGCTCACCGCGGACGACGGGGCCTCTGGCTTCGTGGAGCGGCACGGCGACGGCGTGCGGGACATCGCGCTGCGCACGAGGGACGCGGTGGGCGCCTTCGGCCACGTCACCCAGCGCGGGGCCCGGCCGCTGCGCGAGCCGGTGAAGGCGTTGGACGGGGAGGGGCGGAGCATGCTCCAGGCCACCGTGGCGACGGTGGGGGACCTGGTGCACTCGTTCATCCAGTCCGACGCGGCGGTGGGCGCGTTCCTGCCGCCGGGCCTGGTGCCGTGCGAGGCCGAGGTGTCGCTGACGCCGCCGCCGTTCTCCGGGTTGGATCACCTGGCCATCTGCCTGGAGCCGGGCACGCTGGACGCGACGGTGCGCTTCTACCAGCACGCCTTCGGCTTCCATCAGTCCCATGAGGAGGTCGTCCACACGCGCCAGAGCGGGATGAACTCCAAGGTGGTGCAGAGCCCGTCCACGCGCATCATCCTGCCGCTCCAGGAGCCGCTGTCCGCGGAGAACCCCGGGCAGATTGGCGAGTTCCTGCGCCGCAACGGCGGCCCGGGCGTGCAGCACATCGCGCTGCTGACGGCGGACATCGTGGGGGCGGTGCGCGAGCTGCGGCGGCACACGCGGTTCCTGGAGATCCCGGCGCCGTACTACGAGCGGCTGGAAGCGCGGCTGGGGGCGCTGGACTTCGACCTGGCGCCCCTGCGCGAGCTGGGCATCCTGGTGGACCGCGACGCGTGGGGCACGCTGCTGCAGACGTTCACCCGCTCGGAGCACCCGAAGCAGACGCTCTTCTTCGAGGTCATCCAGCGCCAGGAGGCCCGGGGCTTCGGCGGCGCCAACATCCGCGCCCTCTTCGAGGCGGTGGAGCGCGACTACGCCCGGGCGCAGGCGTGACGGCCCCCGCCGCGCGCCCCCTCTGCCTGGACGCGTACGAACACCAGGCCCGCGCGCGGCTGCCCGCGGACGTCTTCGACTACGTGTTCGGCGGCAGCGACGACGAGTGCTCGCTGCGCGACAGCCGGCGGGCCTTCGACGCGTGGTGGCTGCGGCCTGGCGTGCTGGTGGACGTGGCCCGCTGCGACACCTCCGTGGAGCTCTTGGGCACGCGCCTTTCGCACCCGCTGGGCGTGGCGCCCATGGCGTACCAGGCCCTGGCGCATCCGGACGGCGAGGTGGCCACCGCGAGGGCGGCCGGGGCGCTGGGCGGGCTGATGGTGGTGAGCACCATGGCCAGCCGCACGCTGGAGGACGTGGCCGCCGCCGCGACGGGGCCGCTCTGGTTCCAGGTGTACTGCTTCCGCGAGCGCGCGGTGACGACGGCGCTCATCCGCCGCGCGGAGGCCGCGGGTTACCAGGCGCTGGTGCTCACGGTGGACGCGCCCCGGCTGGGCCGCCGCATGCGGGACCTGCGCAGCGGCTTCGGGCTGCCCGCCCACGTGCGCGCGGCCAACTTCGACGCGGGCGTGAACGCCGCGCTGGGGGCCCGCGCCTCCGGTGAGTCCGGCATCGCGTCGCACGCGTCGCGCGACTTCGACCCCTCGCTCACGTGGGAGGCGGTGGAGTGGGTGCGCTCGGTGTCGAAGCTGCCGGTGCTCCTCAAGGGCGTGCTGACGGCGGAGGACACGGCGCGCGCGGTGGCGGCGGGCGTGGACGGCGTCATCGTGTCCAACCACGGCGGCCGGCAGCTGGACGGGGCCATCCCCCCGCTGGAGGCGCTGCCGGAGGTGGTGGCCACGGCGAAGGGCCGCTGCGAGGTGCTGATGGACGGCGGCATCCGCCGGGGCACGGACGTGCTCAAGGCCCTGGCGCTGGGCGCGAAGGCGGTGCTGGTGGGCCGCCCGGTGTACTGGGGGCTGGCAACGGGCGGGGAGGAGGGCGTGGGCCACCTGCTGTCGCTGTTGCGCGAGGAGCTGGAGCTGGCGCTGGCGCTCGCGGGCCGGCCCTCGCTGCCGTCGCTGGACGCGTCGGTGCTGCGGCGCAGGACCTTCTGAGTCGGCCGGGGCGGTCCTCGCCCCGGCTTTTCGGCTAGGCTCCCACCCTGGAGGGGGTCTCAGGCCGTGCCGATGCTCGTCTACAACCCAGGGCAGCCGGATGAGCTGTCCTTCCCGCTGGGGGACGCGCCCATCACCATTGGCCGCGCGGATGACCAGGGCATCTGCATCCCCCACCGCAGCCTGTCGCGCCAGCACGCCCGCATCGAGCCGGCCGACGGGCGCTTCTTCGTCACCGACCTGCAGAGCAAGAACGGCACCTTCGTCAACGGCGTGCAGATCCGCCGCAAGGAGCTGCGCCCCGGCGACACGCTGACGCTGGGCGAGCTCGTCTTCCTGCTCACGCACGAACCCCCGCCTTCCACGGTCCCGGGCCAGGCCGGCGCGGCGGCCGGCGCGTCCGACGAGCCCCGTCCCCAGCTCACGCGCGCGCTCACCCGCGTGCCGCTGAAGACGCTGGTGCAGGCGGTGTCCGACCCGGAGCGCTCCGCGGCGGAGGCCGCCAGCGCGGCCACGCGCGCCCGGGAGCGGATGCGCATCCTCCAGGAGGTGGCGAAGCTGCTGTCCGTCACGGACGACCTGGAGGCGCTGCCCGGCAAGGTGCTGGACCTGGCGTTCCAGATCCTCCGCGTGGACCGGGGCGTCATCCTGCTCATGGACGAGGGCACCGGGAAGCTGGAGCCGCGCGTGACGAAGACGGCCGAGGGCGCGGCCGTGCGCGGGCCCATCTACAGCCAGAACATCGTGGACTTCGTGCTGCGCAAGAGCGTGGCGGCCCTCTTCTCCGACGCGGTGAACGACCCGCGCCTGGGCGCCGCGGAGTCCGTCATCTTCAGCTCGATCCGCGCCTCCATGTGCGTGCCGCTCAAGCCCCGCGACGAGGTGCTGGGCGTGCTGTACGTGGACAACGTCTCCACGCCCAAGAGCTTCTCCGAGGACGACCTGGACTTCCTCGTCGCGTTCGCGGGACAGGCGGCGCTCGCGCTGGAGAACGCCCGGCTCTACCGCCGCATCGAGCAGGAGACGGTGCAGCGCATGCAGCTCATCATGGACGCGAAGCTGGCCTCGCTCGCGGCCATGGTGGGCGGCATGGCGCACGAGCTGCGCAACCCGCTCAACTTCATCAGCAACTTCGCCGGCCTGTCCGTGGGCCTCACGGAGGACCTGGCCGCGGTGATGGAGCCGCAGCGCGACCGGCTGACGCCGGACTCCGTGCGCGACGTGGACGAGGCGCTCGCGTGCCTGCGCACCAACGTCCAGAAGATCAACGAGCACGGCCGCCGCGCGGACGCGCTCATCCAGGGCATGCTCCAGCACGCGCGCCGCTCGCCCGGCCCTCGCGAGCCGGTGGACTTCAACGCCCTGGTCGCGGAGAGCGTCGCGCTGGGACAGGGCGGCATGCGGGGCGAGCCCCTGACCGTCCACCTGGAGGCCGAGTACGATCCGGCCGCGGGCCGGCTGGAGCTCAGCCGCGCGGAGGTGGGCCGCGTCATCATCAACGTCGTGGACAACGCGCTCTACGCCATGCGTCAGAAGCGCCAGGCCCAGGGCGCCACGTACGTGCCGGTGCTCAAGGTTCGCACCCTCGCGCGTCAGGAGCACGTGGAGGTCCGGCTGCGCGACAACGGGCCGGGCATCCCCTTGGAGAGTGCGGCGAGAATCTTCGACCCCTTCTTCACCACGAAGCCACCGGGGCAGGGGACGGGGCTGGGGTTGTCACTCAGCCATGACATCATCGTGCAGGGCCACCAGGGCACCTTCCGCATGGAGACGGTGCCGGGTGAGTTCACGGAGTTCGTCATCACCCTGCCCAGGCGGGGGGGACGGTCATCAATGGAGCGAGGCTCGGGAACGCGATGAAGAACCCCATGGACCCCCAGCTGCTGGAAGCCTTCCAGGGCCGGTACGAGCTTTTGTCGGAGCTGGGCGAGGGCGGCTTCGGCCGCGTCTACAAGGCCCGCCAGGTGACCACCGGCCAGAACGTGGCGGTGAAGCTGCTCAGGCTGACGGACGGCGCGACGCCGGAGTCCGTGGAGCGCCGCAGCGCGCGCTTCGAGCGCGAGATGAAGCTGTGCGCGCAGATGCACCACCCGAACATCGTGCGGCTCATCGACTCCGGGAGGGCGCAGGGCGGCGCCGTCTACTCCATCTTCGAGTTCGTGCCGGGGAAGAACCTGGCGCAGGTGCTCGCGGAGGAGGGCGTGCTGGACCCCGTGGAGACGCGCCACCTGATGCTCCAGCTCTTGGACGCGCTGGCGTGCGCGCACGCGCAGAACGTGGTGCACCGCGACCTGAAGCCCGCGAACATCATGGTCGTGCCCACCGGCGCGCGGCGCAACGCGCTGGTGCTGGACTTCGGCATCGGGTCGGTGACGGACGAACTGACGCGCTCGGAGCCACAGCCGCGCATCACGTCCACCAATGAGTCGCTGGGCACGCCGTCGTACGCGGCGCCGGAGCAGCTGCGCGGGCAGGCGCCCACGCCGCGCTCGGACCTGTACGCGTGGGGGCTGGTGTTCCTGGAGTGCCTCACCGGCAAGCGCGTCTTCGAGGGCGCCACCGTCGCGGAGGTCATCTTCCAGCAGCTCTCCACGGAGCCGGTGCCCATCCCCCCGGTCATCGCCGCGCACCCGCTGGGCAAGCTGCTCCAGCGTGTCACCGCGAAGGACGCGTCCCAGCGCACGGTGTCCGCGGAGGTGCTGCTGCGCCAGCTGGAGGCGGTGGACGTGTCCAACCTGCCGCGCCGGCCCTCGCCCGTGCGCATCCAGCCCGCCGCCCCCAACGCGGAGACGGCGACGGTGGAGCTGTCCAGCCGCACGCCCAACGCGCTGTCCACGCGCGCGCGCCGGTGGGCGGAAGGGGAGCGCCGCCAGCTCACGGTGGTGTGCTGCACGCTGTCCGCCACGCAGACAGCGCCGGGGCCGGTGGACATCGAGGAGCTGGACCACGTGCTGGGCGCCCAGCAGGAGGTCTGCATCGAAATCGCCCGGCGCTACAACGGCCACATCGCCAGCGCGCTGGGCGACATCGTCCTCTTCTACTTCGGCTATCCGGCGGCGCGGGAGGACGACGCGCGCCGCGCGGCGCAGGCGGCGCTGGACATGGTGGCGGAGGTCCGGCGGCGCGGCCGCGCCATTGAAGCCGAGCGCGGCACGCGGGTGGAGATCCGCGTGGGCGTGCACACGGGCCTCGTGGTGTCGCGCGAGCAGCGGGACCCCACGCTCTCCGGCCTGGGCTTCGTGGTGGGCACCACGCCGAAGCTGGCCTTCCGGCTGTCCACCTCCGCGCCTTCGGGGGCCATCCTCGTCACGGGCGACACGCAGCAGCTGGTGCGCAAGCACTTCCCGCTGGAGCGCGTGCCCACGTCCCCGAACGAGCTGTTGCCCCCGGGCCTGGAGACGTTCGTGCTCCAGGGCGCGGACGCGATGTGGAGCGGCACCGACGAAGCGCTGACGCTGGTGGGCCGCGCGCGGGAGCTGGACCTGGTGCTGTCGCGCTGGGAGCAGGTGCGCGTGGGGCAGGGGCAGGCGGTGCTGATTTCCGGCGAGCCGGGCATCGGCAAGTCGCGCCTCACGCGCGAGCTGAGGGACCGGCTGGGCGCGGAGCCCCACACGTGGCTGGAGGCCCGCTGCACGCAGGACGGCGTGGGCCAGGCGTACATGCCCGTGGTGGACCTGTTCACGCGGATGCTGGACCCGAACCGCGACCTGTCGCCCGAAGGCCGGCTGACGGGCCTGGAGGCGCTGCTGTCCGGCTACAGCTTCGACCTGCCGGAGACGCTGCCGCTGTTCGCGGCGCTACTGTCCCTGCCGCTGCCGCCGGAGCGGTGGGCGCCGCTGGACGTGTCGCCCATGAAGCACCGGGAGCTCACGCGCAACGCGCTGCTGTCGCTCCTGGCCGCGATGGCGGAGCGCCAGCCCGTGGTGCTGGCGATGGAGGACCTGCACTGGGCGGACCCCTCCACGCTGGAGCTGCTCAAGGCGCTGGTGGAGGAGGTGTCCTCGTCGCGCCTGCTCGCGGTGTTCAGCGCGCGGCCGGAGTTCGAGCCGCCCTGGGCCTCGTCGTCGGTGACGCAGGTGCAGCTGGGGGCCCTGGCCCGCGCGGAGGTGGAGCGCCTGGCCACCGCCGCCGCCGGAGGCCCGCTGTCCGCGGAGGCGCTGGAGGAGATTGTCGCGCGCACGGACGGCATCCCGCTGTTCGTGGAGGAGCTGGTGCGCACGCTGCGCGAGTCCGGCGCGCTGGTGGAGCGCGAGGGCCGCTTCGCGCTGGAGGCGGGCAGGGCGGGCGTCGCGGTGCCGGGCACGCTGAGGGACCTGCTCGTCGCGCGCCTGGACCGGCTGGGCCGCAGCAAGGAGACCGCGCAGATCGCCTCCGTGCTGGGCCGCGAGCTGACGCACGAGCTCTTGCGCCACGTGAGCCCGCTGACGCCCGAAGCGCTGGAGGCGGACCTGGAGCGGCTGGTGGGCTCCGGGCTCCTGCACCGCAAGCGCAGGCCGAAGGGCCCCGTGTACCTCTTCAAGCACGCGCTGGTGCGGGACGCGGCCTACGACTCCATGCTCAAGCGGTACCGGCAGCAGGTGCACGCGAAGACGGCGGAGGCGCTCGAGGCGCACTTCCCGGAGCAGGTGGAGGCCCGGCCGGACCTGCTCGCGCACCACTGGGCTTCCGCGAACCTCAAGCGCAAGGCCATCGTCTACGCGCAGAAGGCCGCGTTCGCCGCGCTGGTGCGCTCCGCCTACCTGGAGGCCATCCTCTTCGCCCGGCTGGGCCTGTCGTGGCTGGACGCCATCGACGACCCGGTGGAGCGCGCGCAGCTGGAGCTGAGCCTCAACGGCGTGCTCGCGCCGGCGCTCATGTCCACGCAGGGCTGGCGCTCGCAGGAGCTGCGCACCGTGGCGGAGCGCTCGCTGGAGCTGCTCTTCACGGTGGGCGAGAGCCCCTACGCGGCTCCGACGCTGTGGGTCCTCTCCATCTTCTACCACCTGGGGGGTGACCAGCGCCGGGTGCGCGGGCTGCTGGACCGGCTGGTGGCGCTGGCGCAGCGCACCGGGGACGCGGGGCAGGAGGCGGTGGCGCTCACCATTCTCTCCAACATCGAGCTCTTGGAAGGCCGGCTGGGCGAGGCGAAGGCGAAGGCGGACCGCTGCCTGGCGCTGTTCGACCCGGTGGCGCACCGCATCCACCGCATCCTCTACGGGCAGGACACGCGCGTGGGTGGCGAGTCCGTGCTGTGCCGCGGGCTGTGGCTCCTGGGCTTCCCGGACCAGGCGAAGGCGCACGGCGAGGCCGCGGTGGCGTGGGGCCGCGAGCTCAACCACGGCACCAGCATCGGCCTGTCGTTCATCTACCTGCTGCTGATGGCGCAGGAGCACGGCGACCGCGCGGAGGCGCTCCAGCTCATCGCCCAGCACACGGAGCTGTCCCACCGCTACGGCCTGCTGGAGCAGTCCGCCTACGTGGGCATCCTGCGCGGGTGGGCGGCCAAGGACCTGGAGGCGATGCGGCGCGGCGTGGCGATGCGAGAGGCGTTCGGCACGGAGATGGACCAGCCGGCCTACTACGCCATGCTCGCGGAGCTGGAGCTGGAGCTGGGCCACGTGGAGGCGGCGCTCGCTTCGGTGGAGCACGGCCGGCAGCGCGCCCAGGCGCTGGGCGAGGCGTACCACGAGTCCAAGCTGCTGCGCGTCAAGGGGCAGGTGCTGCTGCAGCGGGATGGAAACACTGCACCCTCCGCGGAGGCGTGCTTCCGGCAGGCCGCGGACGTGGCACACGCCCAGGGGGCGCGGATGCGCGAGCTGCAGGCCGTCACGGCGCTGGCGCGGGTGCTCCAGGCTTCGGGACGACAGGAAGAAGCCCGGCAACGGCTGCAAACGGTCTACAGTACCTTCTCCGAAGGATGGGGAACGCCGCCCATCCAGGAGGCCGGCGCGCTGCTGGAAGCGCTGGGAGGAGAACGCTGACATGAGCAAGAAGAAGCCGGAGTCGAAGGCCGCGCCCGCGCCCGCACGGGCCCGCCCGGTGGCTCGCAAGCCCACGCGGAGCGCGGGGGCCCAGGGCGCCACGGTGAATGACTGGCAGGCCGTGTGGATGCGCGCCGTCGCGCTGGCGTGGAAGGAGCCGGAGTTCGAGGCGGCGCTCCAGAAGGACCCGCGTCAGGCCCTCAAGAAGCGCTTCGACTTCGACCTGCCGGCCAGCATCCACCTGAAGGTCGTCCCCTCCACCGTGAAGGACGCGGCGGCGGACAGCACCTGGAAGGTGAACAGCGCGGAGGTGGAGCTGCACCTGCCGAAGAAGCCGGCCGACGTGGCCGACCACGCCGTGGCCCTCTCCAGCCTCACCGACACCTACGGCCGCTCGCACTGCTGCGGCAGCCCCTGCTGCTGAAAGCCGCCGCGCGGGCGCGTCGCGGCCGTCAGGGGGCCGAGTCCGGAGGATCTCCCCCCGACACCGCGAAGGCGCCCACGGAGGCCTCGCCGAAGCCGTCCACGCCCGCCACGCGCTGGAAGAAGTCCGGGTCGCTCCGGCCCAGCGCGTAGGGCCTGAGGCCCAGCGCGGTGGACACCAGGTAGAGCGTCTGCACCAGCGCTCCGGTGTCCTGCAGCACCAGCGAGTACGCCAGCGTCTCGTACTTCCACGCGAGCCGGGGCACGCGCGCGGCCACCACCATCAGCACCTCGGGCCGCTCGAAGGGCTCCACCGGCGCGCGGGCCTCGTCCAGCAGCGCGTGGAACTCCGGCGTGGGGCCGCTCAGCTTCTCCAGCCGGTGGCCCAGCGGATCGTAGTGGTAGGCGCCCGGGGCCAGGCCCTGGCACTCGCCCACCATGGGGTACAGCTCCAGCGCGTACACCGCGCCCGCGCCGGGGTAGGGCCGGTCCGTGATGTCCCCGTCCTGTGTGGTGCGCACCTCGCGCACGCGCGCGGCGCGGTAGAGCAATTCACCCAGCTGCCGCACGGTGAGCGGGGCGGCGCCGCGGCCGCGCAGGCTGCGGCGGGCCTCCAGCACCTCCGTGAAGGTGCGGTCACCGCCCGCGCGCAGCGCCTCCATGTCCGGCCGGTACAGCTCCACCGCCTCCTGCGTCACCGACGGCTTGAGGGCGGGCGGGTTGGGCAGCTCTCCTCGGAAGCGGTAGGTGGCCCCCGCGCGCGTCTGGTGGCCCCAGCCCCGCGAGCGCAGGTGGAAGAGCAGGTCGTGCGGCTCCCACTGCTTCAGCGCCGTCTGCGTCTCCTCCGACGCCGGCACGTCCAGCCCGTTGGGGACCAGGATGCCCGTCTCCGCCAGCAGGCGCACCAGCTCCCGCAGCGTGAAGGACTCGATGCCGGTGTTGAACTGGTTGAGCCGCGCCAGCAGCGTGGGGCGGGCCATGTCGAAGAGCAGCGACACCACGCGCCGGTCATGCAGCGCCGCGGTGGCGTGCACCGTGGGGCAGTCCAGCACCGCGCGGCCCTCCGCCATGCGCGTGTGCGCGAAGCGCGACAGCTGCAGCGGCTGGGTGGCGTCGAACGTCGCGCGGTGGCGCAGGAAGGACGCGGAGGCCGGCGTGAGCGTCAGGAGCAGGTTGCCCCGCTCCTCCACCGTCCACGACAGCAGGCCGCCGTCGCCCGCCAGGTCCAGCCAGTACCACGCGAGCGTCGTGTCCGAGCCCGCGGCGGCCGGCACCTCCGCCTCGTGGATGCCTCCGTCCGCGAGCGACTCGAAGACCGCGCGCACACCCGGGGCCAGCGGGCCCAACCGCAGCGAGCGGCCAGGGCCCTCCACGCGCGCATCCTCCGCGTCGGGGCAACGCAGCGCCACACCTTCGGCGAGCGACAATCTCATTCGTGCGGCCTCACGGCTCCACACCGTAGAACCGAGTCGGGTTTTCCCAGAGAACCTTTCGTAGACGACTTTCGGTCATCCCGTCACGCAAGGACAGCAGCGACCCCAGCACATCCTCGCCGTGGTCCAGGTGGGGGAAGTCGGTTCCGAAGACCAGGCGGTCCTCCGGGAGGTGGCGCACCACGTCAGACAGGTACGGCTCATCCGGCTCCAGGGAGACGAAGCAGTGCTGGCGCAGGTAGGAGGAAGGGAGCTGTCGGATGGTGGCGGAGACCTCTGCACCCACAGCGCGATATTCCTCGTCCAGCCGCCACGCCCAGTACGGCAGCCAGCCGCAGCCGGCCTCCATCGCGCCGATGCGCAGGGTGGGGTGCCGCTCCAGCACGCCTCCCTGGAGGAGCGCCAGCAGGCCCATCATCAGCTCCATGGGGTGGGCGCAGACGTGGTTGGCGAAGCGGGTGTCGAAGCGGTCCGCGCCCGCGGACGGGACGTAGACGTGCCCGCTGCCGTGGAGCACCACCGCCAGTGAGCGCTTCTCGCACTCGGCCCAGAAGGGCGCGTAGGCGGCGTCCGACAGCAGCCGGCCGTTGATGGGGTTGGGGCGCACCATGACGGCGCGCCAGCCGAAGCCCGCGACGCGGCGGACCTCCGCCACCATGGCCTCCGGCTCGTGGCGGCTGATGAGCCCCACGCCCCGCAGGCGCTCCGGCTGGTGCGCGCAGAAGTCATGCAGCCAGGTGTTGTAGACGGACGCGAACGCGGTGGCCACCTGGGGCTTCAGGGGGGAGAAACCCTCCAGCAGCAGCGCGTAGGTGGGGAAGAGGGCCGCCATGTCCACGCCGTCGCGGTCCATCTGGGCCAGGTACACGTCCGGCCGCTGCAGGAGCTCATTGCGGCCCAGCTGCGCGTAGGCGCGCGCGGAGAACTCCACCCAGGCCCGCTCCGGCATGTGGTTCCACAGCGGCTTGCCGTCCACCTCCGGCAGCGGCTGCACGGGCAGCAGGCCCTGGGGGCCCAGCCGCTCCAGGCGCGCCTCCAGGGTTTCGTCCGGCAGCCGTCCCGGGCGGGGTGCGTGGCGGCGCAGGCCGGGCTCCAGCTGCTCCGCCCACAGGCTCAGCGGCTCCAGGACGTGTCGGTCCGCGTCGAAGATGCGAAGGCCGTCGCGCATGCGTCAGGGTCCCCAACTCGCCAGTTCGTCGCGCACGTCCTTGAGCAGCGCTTCCAGGAGGCCGGTGCGGCGGGCCTGGGTGCGCAGGGCCTGCTCCTCCGCGTCCTCCAGCGTGCCGGCGCGTCCGCCCCGTGCCTCCACCGCGCGGTCGCACAGCTCGCGCAGGAACTCGTGGTGCTGCGGCTGGAGCGTCTGGAAGCCCTCGCCCCAGCGGGCGACGAAGTCTACCAGCACGTCGCGCGAGGCCTCCGGCACGTCGCGGCGGTCAGGCAGGTCGCGGCTCAGGCGCACGAAGAGGTCCGGGAACACGTCGCGCATCGCCGTGGCGAAGGTGGCCGGGACGTAGACGGGCTGCGTGTCCGGGACGAGGTCGCCCTGGCGCTCGGCGGCCAGCACCGCGTCGAAGTCCGTGAAGAGGCGCTCGTGCCGGCGGCGCTCGTTCTGGTTGCGCGCGAGGAAGAACACCGCGCGCGGCAGCATGGCCGGGGCGGCGCGGCGCACCTCCGCGAGCGTGTCCCCTAGAGACTGTCGCTCCGAGGGCGTCAGGGCCCAGGCGGTGGTGGCCTCGCGCAGGAAGCGGTCGGTGACGGCCTCCGGCCATTCGGGCTCCTTCACCTGGGGCGGGCGCTGGATGCCGGCGATGAATCCCCGGATGCGCTCGCAGGCGGCGTCCCAGGTGGACAGCCGCTCCACCAGGTCGCGGAAGCCCTCGAGCAACTGGGGCCGCGTCATGCCCAGGGGCATCACGTTGAGCACGATGGCGCCCCGGTCCTGGGAGTGCGCCTTCCTGGGCGTGGCGAGCCGGCCCTCCGCGCGCAGCCGCGTCCACAGCTTCGTGCCGCGCGGGGCCTGGAGCGGCGCCACCACCACCCAGGGCAGGTGCGTACGCTGGATGTTCGCGTGCAGCGAGTCGAAGACGGCGGGCGTGTCGTGGTCGAACCCGACGATGAAGCTGCCCCGGGGGCCGATGCCGTGCGCCTGGATGCGCAGGAGGTCGCCCACGAGGTCCGCGCGCACGTTCTGGTGCTTCTGCGCTTCCTTGAGCGCGCCCGCGTCGAAGGACTCGATGCCCAGGACGACGGTGTAGAAGTTCGCGTCCGCCATGCCCTCCATCAGGGCGGCGTCGCGGCTCAGGTTCATCGTCACCTGGGTGAAGAAGCGCAGCGGGCGGTGCAGGGCGCGGTTCAAGGGCACCAGCCCCGCGAGCACCTCCTTCGCGTAGGCCGCGTCCCCGATGAACTCGTCGTCCGCGAAGAAGACGCCCTCCGCGCCCAGCGCCGCGTGGGCGCGCACCTCCTCCAGCACGCGCTCCACCGGTTTGTGCCGCTGCTTGCGGCCGTACAGGTAGATGACGTCGCAGAAGGAGCAGTCGAACGGGCAGCCGCGCGTGGTCTGCACGGAGCCCCACGCGTAGCGCGGGAAGTCCGCCGCGACGGCGTCCCAGCGCGGCGGGGGGCTCTCACTGAGCGACGGCTTGTCGAGCTGCCGGTACTCCGGGGAGTACTCGCCCGCGAGCCAGTCCGCGAGGAAGCGCGGCCAGGTGCGCTCCGCCTCGTTGACGAAGAGGGCGTCGAAGAAGCCCCGGTAGTCCTCTGGCGCGGCGGAGACGGCGGGGCCGCCCGCGACCACCGTGGCGCCCCGGTCGCGGAAGAGGCCGCCCAGGAAGCGCGCCTGGTAGGTGAGGGCGGAGTACATCACCGACACGCCGACGAGGTCGTAGTCCGGCAGCTCCGTGTCCGCGCGCAGCTGCCCGTGCAGCTCCTCGTCCCAGATGTCCACGCTGAAGGCGTCCGGCGTGAGCGCCGCGAGCGTCGCGCAGGCCAGCGGCGTCATCGTCGCGCGCTTCACCAGCCCGCGCTCGGGGTCGAAGTCCTCCGTCTCACGGTCCACGTGGCGCCGGTCGGGCCCGCACTGGACCAGGAGGATGCGCGGCTTGGGTTCAGGAGGCGGCGCCATGGCTCAGAAGTAGAAGGGGACGGGGTTGAGCTGCGCTTCGGTCCTCGGGGCCTCGAGCCACCCCATCCGCACGGGGACGTCATACAGCCGGCCGGGGCCCAACCGGCGCCAGAAGTGCCGCAGCCCCGGGACGATGACCTTCACGGCGGATACGCCCACGTCCGGCCGTGATTGCTCCATCACCAGCATCTCCAGTCCCACGCGGGCGGCCCGGGCCACGCACTCGCGCACGTCGTCCCGCAGGTCGTCATGCCACACGCGCGGGAAGTCGGCGCGGACGCGCGCGGGGACCGAGTCGTCCGGGAAGAGCCAGGTGACGTCGTCGTGCGCGCCCGCGTCCCAGGGCGACGGGGCCGTGTCCTTCGGGTCGTAGCACTGGGCCACCTCCGTGAGCGCGCGCTGCACGGCGAGCTTCGCGTCGAAGTGGCAGCCGCACCCGGCCCAGGCCCGCCCCCGCTCCGGGGACCACACGAGCGCGACGAACACCGGGATGCCCAGGTCGTGCGTGAGATCCAACACCGACAGCTGGACGCCGAGCGACTGGTAGTGCGCCTCCACGGACGCGAACCACGGCTCGTCGAAGGAGCGCAGGTCCAGGCGCGGACGGCGCAGGCGGTTGTACCACCAGAGCGCCACCGCATCGCGCTCCACCAGCTCCAGGAAGCCCTGGAGGATGGCCTCCTCCACGCAGTTGCCCGCCGCGTTGCCGTTGGAGTTGAAGAGGCAGAACGGCCCGTCTCCCCCAGGGGGCGTGGGCGTGAAGAGGTACGCGAACGACGTGGGCACGTACTTGTGGACCCCGTGCGTGAGCGACCACGCGGGGCTCCAGTCCAGGGGTTGATCCGCGTAGGGCAGGGGCACCGCGGTGCGCATGTCGCGGCGGGCCGGGCCTTCGAGCGTGGCGGGCCGGGCCTGGAACTGCGCGGCGCTGAAGTGCTGGAGCTCGTCCGGGTGCACGGCCTTCGCGCCCAGCTGGGACGCCGTGGCGTGGACGCGGGGCTCGTCGCCCTGGAACACCGCGCTGTAGCGCTCCAGCGCTTCACACAGCGCGCCCGCGCGGGACTGGGCCTCCGTGCGGCCCTTGCCGCTGGCGACGCGGTGGAAGTCGTCGGAGGCCGGCGCGTCCGTCCAGGGGCACACGCGGAACACGGCGGAGTGGATGTGGCCCAGGGGCGCGTCGCCCGGCACCGCGCGCAGGTCGCTCACCACGCCCGTCACCGGGCTGATGAGGTGGCGGTGGCGCTCCCAGGTCTCCTCGGGCGTGAGGATGCGGTGGCCGCCGTCGCCGGTGAAGCGCTTGGGGCGCGAGGCCAGCTCCAGCGGCGCCTTCGCGCGCGCCTCCATCCAGTGGGGGTCGCCGCAATCCGGGCACTGCGGCCGCCGCGTCACCGCGTGCGACTCCAGCTTCCAGGTGGCGAAGTCCAGCGTCCACAGCCGCGTCTGGCCGCCGTCGGTGGCCCCGTCCACCACCCAGCGGGCCACGAGCGCCGCGGCGAACGACAGCCCCGCCTGCGCGGTGGTGGGCAGGCCGGTGCGCGGCGGACGCGTGGCTTGCGGTGGGGTGCCCTTGCGCGCGAGGTACTTCTCGATGGGGCGGTTGTCCAGGAGCCGCGCCGTGAGGCACGTCCAACAGGCGCGCTCGCCGGTGCCCACCACCGGGCCCGCGTGGCACGCGGTGCCGGACACCTTGAGCGGGAGGAACGCGGCGCCCGCGCTCCGGGCTTCACGGGCCAGCAGGAGCGCTTCCTGCGACAGGTAGTCGTCCACCAGCAGCACGTGGCGGTCCGCGTCCTCGCGCACGTCCAGGCCGGTGTCGCGCAGCGCCTCCGTCAGCCGCTCCCCGTCCTCGCCGTCGACGGCGCGCACCGCGACGGACATGTCCAGCAGCCGCCCCGCCGCGACGGCCGCGCCCACGCCCAGCGACTCCCAGAAGCCGGCGACGCTGGCGTCGAAGACGTCATGCGCCTCCTCCACGTGCCCGCGCTCCTCCAGCAGCGACAGCGCGTAGAGCACCTCCGGCGCGGAGGCCCGCCCCGCCAGCGCGGCGATGACGTTCGCCACGGTGCGCTGGCCATCCAGCAGGGGCACGATGCTCGCGTGCAGCTCGCCCTCCAGCAGGAACTGGGCGCGCTCCCCGACGAGGAACACGCGCCGCGCGTCGAGCACCTCGGCGCGCAGGTGGGGTTTGATGCGGAGGACTCGGTCCATGGGCAGGCGGGCGAGCCTAGCCGGGGCCCGCGCCAGTGCCTACGGCCGGCCCGGCTTCCGGGAGCCCGGACTCCGCGTGGTAGAACGCCGCGCATGTCCCGCATCCCCCTGTCGCAGAGCGCGCGTGTGTCCCCGGAGTCCGTGCATCCCCCCCTGCGGAGCCGCGCCGCCACCGGCACCGTGGAGGTGACCCTGGTACTGCGCCACGGCTCGCCGCTGCCCACGGTGGCCCAGCTGTGCGCGGATCCCCCGCGCCGCCCGCTCACCCACGACGAGTTCGAGGCGAAGTACGGCACGGATCCGAAGCACCTGAAGACCGTGCGCGCCTTCGCGAAGAAGCACGCGCTGCGCGTCGTGTCCGAGCAGCGCGCCCGGGGCTACGTGGTCCTCCAGGGGACCCCGGCGGCGATGGGCAGGGCCTTCGGCGTGGACCTGCGGCGCTACACCCACGGCCCCACGTCCTACCTGACCCACACGAAGCCGGTGACGCTGCCGCGCGCGCTGCACGGCGTGGCGGAGTGGGTGCTGGGGCTGGACACCCGGCCGCTCGTCACCCACAACGCCGCGTCCCTGCCCGTGCCCCGGGAGCTGGCGAAGCACGCCGGGGTGCGCTCGTACACGGCGCCCCAGGTGGCGAACCTCTACCGCTACCCCCGCAACACGGGCGAGGGCCAGTGCGTGGGCATCATCGAACTGGCGGGCGGCTACCTGCCGGCGGACCTGACCCAGTCCCTGGAGTCCGTGGGCGTGAAGCGCACGGCGCCGGTGGTGAACGTGGGGCCGAATACGGCGGGGCGCTTCGACACCGCCTCCAACGCGGAGGTCACCATGGACGTGGAGCTGGTGGCCTCCGTGTGTCCTGGGGCGACTGTCGTCGTCTACAACGCGGGCTCGAAGGACTACTCGCTGCGCGACTACCACCGCGTCCTGGCGGAGGCCATCAGCGACCGGGTGAACCTGCCGTCGGTGCTGACCACCAGCTGGTCCTTCTACGAAGGCTCGCTCATCCAGCAGGGCGAGGAGCTGGCCTTCGATCGCCTCTTCATCGAGGCCGCGCTCCTGGGCATCACCGTGTGCGCCGCGTCCGGAGACCTGGGCTCGCAGGTGCCCGTGAACGGCCACTCGCCCACCGGCGCCATCACCGTCGCCGCGACGAGCTACCCGGCCGCGAGCGCGCTGGTGCTGGGCTGCGGCGGCACGACAATGGAGGCGCTGGGGGACGTCCTCCACCACGAGCGCGTGTGGAACCGCCTGGGTGAAGCGATGTCCATGGGCGTGCTGGGCAACACCTCCACGGCCGCAGGCGCGAGCAGCGGCGGCGTCAGCACCATGAACGCGCTGCCGCTGTACCAGCGCGGCATGGGCGTGCCCGACCTGGTGACGTCGTCGTGGAAGAACGGCGTCTTCAGCATCTCCCGCGGCACCGGCCGGGGCGTGCCGGACGTCGCGGCGAACGCGGACCTGCACACCGGCTATCAAATCGTCTTCAAGGGCCAGCAGGGCGTCGCCGCGGGCACGAGCGCCGCCGCGCCGATGTGGGCCGCGCTCATCGTCCGCCTCAACGAGGCGCTGGGGGAGCGCGTGGGCTTCCTCCACCCCCGGCTGTACAGGCTCGTCAGCGAGGCCGAGCCCGTCGTCCGCCGCATCACCCAGGGCGGCAACGGCGCGTACTTCGCGAGCCACGAGACGCTGTGGAACGCGTGCACCGGCCTGGGCACGCCGGACGGCGAGGCGCTGCTCGCGGGCCTGCGCAAGCTCCAGCGCCGCAAGCACTGAAGCCCGCTCCCCGCTCTCCGCTCAGATGGCATCCTCGGTGATGCCCAGCTTCCGGCGGACGGCCTGGAACTGGGCGTCCAGCCGGGCCCGGTGCTCCGGCTTGAGCGCCGGCTTGCCCCGGCCCACGCCGCCCTTGTTGATGAAGCCCGCGCCCGGCTCCCGCGGCTCGTACACCACCGTCCGCGGGTCGAACCGGGCGTCGTGCTGCTTCATGTATTCGAAGCCCGTCTTCTCCATCAGCAACGGCAGGTCCTCGTCCGCCACGGGCACGCCCAGGAACGCGCCAATGCGGCGCAGGCACCCTTCGCGGTCCGCGACGAGGTCCGCGTAGCGCACGTGCAGCACGTTCGCGTCCGCGCGGTGCGGCCACCACGAGGCCAGGTGCTCGCCCCACTCGTCCTTGCGCAGCACCTTGTGGACGAACCTGTCGAAGTCCAGGCGCAGGCCGGTCATCACGCAGTTGTGCGTGTAGCGGGACACCAGCGCGTCCGGCGCGGCGCGCGTCACGTAGATGATGCGGCTGTCCGGCGGCGGCCGGAGGAACCCGTACTTCATGTGTGTCTTCAGGATGCGCGGAGTCTCCAGGCCATCCAGCACCTGCTCGGCCCGGGGGGAGAGGATCAGCTCCTCCAGGAACGGCGCCACCTGGAGGATGTGCTCGTACTCGCCCCGGCCCCGGGTGAGGAGCTGGTAGACGATCTGCTGCATCCACGTCGTCCCGGACTTGGGGAAGGTGGAGATGTAGATGTCCCCCGGCCGCGGCTTCAGCCACACATAGCGCAGCCGCAGCCAGCGGGCCGCGTCGAACGGAATCCGGTGCAGCGCGCGCAGCACGTCCAGGAAGCCCACCACGACGTTGAGGACCGCCCTCAGGACAGGGCGGGAATCAGCGGAATCCGAGGCCATGCGCGCTTCATAGCAAACTACGCGGAGCGTCCCCGCACCCGCTCATCCACCAGCGGATGACGTCCGGTGAGCGAGGCCAGGACGATGATCAGCTCCGCGGGCTCGATGGGCTTGGGCACGTGCATCTGGAAGCCCGCGAGCAGGGCCCGGGTGCGGTCCTCCATCCGCGCGAAGGCGGTGAGCGCGATGGCGGGCGTCTGGCCTCCCTGCTCCAGCGGCAGGGCGCGCAGCCTGCGGATGAAGGAGTAGCCGTCCTCTCCCGGCATGCCGATGTCGGAGACGATGACGTGGGGGCGGTGGGCCTGCTGCTTCTCCAGGGCGTCGCGGGCGCTGGAGGCCGTGACGACCTGGGCCCCCCGGCTCTCCAGCACCACGGTGAGCAGCTCGAGCGCGTCGGGCTCGTCGTCCACCACCAGCACCTGCAACCCCTCCAGCACGCTGCGGGCGAGCGACGGCGCCTCCTGGCGCGCCTGGGTCTGGAGGAGGGGCGGACTTCCGCGCGCCGCCGCCGCGGCGGACAGCGGCAGCGTCAGGCGGAAGAGGGCGCCGTGCCCCTCGCCCTCGCTCGTGGCCTCGATGGTGCCTCCGTGCAGCTCCGTGAGGTGCTTCACGATGGCCAGCCCCAGCCCCAGGCCGCCATGCTTCCGGGTGGAGCTTCCGTCCACCTGCCAGAAGCGCTCGAAGATCTGCCCCAGGTAGGCCCGGGGGATGCCCTGGCCGGTGTCCTGGACCTCGATGAGGACGTGGCCCTCCACCCACCGCAGGCGCACGGTGACCTGGCCGCCCCGGGGCGTGAACTTGATGGCGTTGGAGAGCAGGTTCCAGACCATCTGCTGCAGCCGGTCCGCGTCGCCATGGATGGAGCCGGAGCCCGGGGGCAGCTCGGCGCAGAGCGTGACGCCCTTGGCCTCGGCCGCGTGCCGCACGGAATCCAGCGCCGCGTCGATGAACGCGGCGGGGTTCACCGGGCGGATCTCCAGCCGCATCTTGCCGGTGATGATCCGCGACACGTCCAGCAGGTCCTCGATGAGCTGCGTCTGCACCTGCGTGTTGCGCTCCACCGCCTCCAGCGCCCGCGCGGCCTTCTCCGGCCCCAGCTGTCCCGTGCGCAGCATCCGCGTCCAGCCCAGCATCGCCATCAGCGGGGTGCGCAGCTCGTGGGAGACCGCGGCCAGGAACTCGTCCTTGGCGCGGTTGGCCTGCTCGGCGCCCAGGTGCTCCGCCTTGGCCATCTCGAACAGCCGCGCGTTGTCGATGGCGATCTCCGCCCGCCGCGCCAGCTCCTGCACGAGCTCCAGGTCCCGCGCGCCGTAGCGGCGGCCGGAGCGGGAGGCGCACACCTTCAGCGCGCCGAAGACGCGCCGCTGCGCCCACAGGGGGACGATGATCCACGAGCCCGGGCGGATCCCTTCGTCGTCGCCTTGCGGCCCCAGGACCTCCGCGAGGACGTCCTCGGTGAGCTCGGGCACCAGCTCCGGCACCCCCGTGCGCAGCACCCGCGCGACGCCGTGGCTGGCGGTGGCGGACGGAGGCAAGGCCCGGTGCTGTTCGCGCAGCAGCGGCACCCGCGAGGGGTCCGCGTGGGCGACCATCGCCTGGAGCACGGGCCCGGCGTCGTCCTGGAGGTAGACGGCGCACCAGTCCCCCAGCCGGGGGAGGATCAACGCGGACAGCCGCTCCAGCGTGACGGACATCTCCAGCGAGGCGGTGAGCATGGTGCTCGCCTCCGCCAGGAAGCTCAGCGTCTCCGCCGCGCGCTTCTGATCATCGATGTCGGTGCAGGTGCCCAGCCACTGGAGGATGCGGCCGTGCGCGTTGCGCAGCGGCAGGGCCTGGATGAGGTGCCAGCGGTAGGTGCCGTCCGCGTGGCGCAGGATGCGCCCCTCGCACTCGAAGGGCGCCCCCGCCTGGCGGCTCTCGTTCCACTTCCCCAGACAGCCCACCACGTCGTCCGCGTGGATGGCCCCCCGCAGGAGCAGGGTGCTCGCGCTCGCGTTCTCCTCCAGCGAAGGCGTGTGGGGCAGGCCGGTGTAGTCGTACCAGCGCCGGTTGAAGTAGTCGGGCCGGCCGTCGGGGCCCGCCGTCCAGACGATCTGCGGCAGGGCCTCCGCGAGCGCGCGGTGCCGCTGCTCCGCCAGGTGCAGCCGCATGGCCTGGCGCAGGCTCTGCCCCAGCCGCTCGGCGGACAACCGGCCCTTGGCGATGTAGTCGGACGCGCCCGCCTTCATCAGCTCGACGGCCGTCTGTTCGCTGCCCTGGCCGGTGAGGACGATGATGGGGGAGCGCGAGCCCCGGCTGCCCAGCTCGCGCAGCACCCTGAACCCGTCCTCACCCGGCAGGAAGAAGTCCAGGAGGATGACGTCGAAGGCCCCCGCCTTCAGGTGCTCCAGTGCCTCGCTCCCGCTCGTGGCCTCCACCACGTCCACCGACAGCCCGGTGGCGCCCAGGAGTCGCTGGACCAGGAGCCGGTCGACCTCGTCGTCGTCGACGAGCAGCAGCCGGAGGTGCTCGGTCATGGTGGGGACTTCCACGGAGGGAGGGGAGGCAGGGGTGACACTCACGTGAGGCGTTCCTCGGTCCCGGGCCAGGTGAAGTGGAACGTGGCGCCCACGCCTTCGGCCGACTCGACCCAGGCCTGGCCGCCGCGACCCTCCACGAGCTTCTTGACGACACTCAGGCCCATGCCGGCGCCCTCGACCTTGTCGCGCGAGACGAGCGTTTGGAACGGGCTCCAGATCTTCTCGTGGTAGCGGGGCGCGATCCCCTGGCCGTCGTCCGCGACGGAGAAGTGATGGAGGGCGGAGCGGGCCCCCACCTCCACGCGGATCCGCACGTCCTCCCGGCCCGCGTGCTTGAGGGCGTTGGACAGCAGGTGCAGGAAGACCTGCTCCAGCGCCACGCGGTCCGTGACGAGCACCGGCATCCCGGGGCCGGTCTCCAGCCGCGCGGAAGCCCCGGGGGCCAGCCGCGCCATCGCGTCGTGGATCAACCGCTCCACCTCCACCGGCTCGGGCGTGTGGTGGACGCGGCCCGCGCGGCTGTACTCCAGCAGTCCCTCCAGCATGGCCTCCATCCGCTGCACCCGCCCACGCAGCAGCTCCAGGTGCTTGCGTGCCCCGGGACCCGCCTGCGGTCCCAGGTCCTCCTCCAACCACTGGGCCAGGTTGGAGATGCCGCGCAGCGGGGCCCGCAGATCGTGGCTGGCCACGTAGGTGAACTGGTCGAGGTCGGCGCTGTTCTGCCGCAGGGCCTTGCGCAGGCCCTGGACCTCGGCGAGGAGCTCGTCCTTTGTCTTCTGGGAGTCATCCATGGGGGAGGGGGACCGCACACCGGGTCCTCCGCAATACCGTCCCCGCGCGAGGGTCCTCAATCCATGGGCGTGGAGTGAAAGCCAGACAACACTCTCCCGGCGCCTTCCCGAGCAGACGTGCGGAGGGGTGCGTCGCAAAGCAGACAGTCGCCCGAAGGTGCCTGATCTCCGCACGGAAGCGAACGCTAGATGCCGGCGTGCTCGGGCTCCTGTTGAGTCGCGATGCCGCGCAGGCACGAAAGGCTCAAATGACCGCCGTCACCTCCGACAGAACGCTGCACATCCTGTTGATCGAGGACGACGAGGTGGACGTGATGAACGTCCGCCGCGCCTTCCAGAAGAACCACATCGCCAACCCGCTCTACGTCGCCACCAACGGCCTGGAGGGCCTGGAGATGCTGCGCACCGGCAAGGTGCCCGAGGGGCGTCGGCTGGTGCTGCTGGACCTCAACCTGCCCAAGATGAACGGCCTGGAGTTCCTGCGCGTCCTGCGCGCGGATCCGGAGCTGCGCACCGTCTCCGTGGTGGTGCTCACCACGTCCGCGGACGAGCGGGACAAGATCGACGCGTACAACCTGAACGTCGCCGGCTACCTGCTCAAGCCGGTCACGTTCGTCAACTTCGTGGAGGTCATGGCCACGCTCAACAAGTACTGGACCCTCGTGGAGATGCCCTGACATGACCGCGCAGTGGAAGCCAGGAGCGGACGCGGCGGCCCCATTCTTCCTTGGCGGCGGTGAGGTGGGTGCGCTGTACCGGGAGAAGGACTGGAGCGCGCATCCCCTGGGTCCACCGGAGCACTGGCCCCAGAGCCTGAAGACCGCGGTGAGCATGGTGCTGGGCTCCCAGTTCCCGCTCATCGTCCTGTGGGGGCCACAGCTCTACCAGTTCTACAACGACGGCTACCGCCTGCTCATGGGCAGCAAGCACCCCGGTGGCCTGGGACAGGGCAACAGGGAGTGCTGGCCGGAGGTGTGGCACATCAACGAGGCCATCTACCCGCGCATCTTCAACGGGGAGACGGTCAACTTCGAGGAGAAGATGTACCCGCTGGCGCCGCACGGGCGCCCCGAGGAGTACTTCCTCACGCTCTGCTACAGCCCGGTCCGCGACGAGTCCGGCGCGGTGGGCGGCGTCTTCGTCTCCGTCTTCGACGTGACGCGGGAGGTCCGGGCGCGCCAGGAGCGCGACCGCGCGCTGGCGGAGGCGCGGGCGGAGCGCGAGCGCCTGTACGAGGTCTTCATGCAGGCCCCGGCCATCATCGCCGTGCTGGAGGGGCCCGAGCACCGCTTCACCGTGTCCAACCCGCTCTACCAGCAGCTGACGGGCAACCGGGAGCTGCTGGGCAAGCCCGTGCGCGAGGCCCTGCCGGAGATCGCGGACCAGGGCTTCCTGGAGCTGCTGGACACCGTGAGGTCCACGGGCAAGCCCTTCATCGCGCACGACGCGCTGATCCGCCTGGACCGCAAGGGCACCGGCGCGGTGGAGGACCTCTACGCGGACTTCGTCTACCAGCCGCTCAAGGACGCGAGCGGGAGCGTGTTCGGCATCATGGCGCACGCGGTGGAGACCACGGAGCAGGTGCTGGCGCGCAGGAACATCGAAGCGCTGGCGGCCGAGCGCATCGCGATGCTGGGCCACATCGCGGACGCGGTGCTCACCTTCGACACGGCGGGCCGCATCACCTTCCTCAATGACATGGCCCGGGCGCTCTACCCGGGGCTGCGCGTGGGCGCCCCCTTCGCCGCCCAGGCCTTCCGGCAGGAGCGGGTGGACGGCACGCCGCTCCTGGCCGATGAGCTTCCCCCGGCGCGGGCCGGGCGCGGGGAGCGCGTCCTCAACGAGGTGTGGAACGTCTTCACGCCGGAAGGCCTCAAGCTGCGCGTCCAGGGCAGCGCCATCCCGGTCTACACCGAGGGCCGCTCCCTGCTGGGCGTGGTGCTCACCCTGCGCGACATCACCCAGCAGCACCGCCTGGAGCAGCAACTGGAGCTGGAGCGCAACCGGCTGACCCAGGTCTTCATGCAGGCGCCCGCCGCCATCATGGTGGCCCGTGGCCCCAGCCACGTCATCCAGGTCGTCAACCCCGGCTACGCCCAGGTGGCCGGCAACCGGCCCCTGGTGGGGAAGACCATCCCGGACGCCTTCCCGGACCTGGCGGGCCAGGGCCTCTTCGAGCTCTACGACCAGGTGTACGCCACGAAGCAGCCCTTCATCGGGAACGAGGTGCCCGTGCGGGTGGAGCGCTTCGGCCGGGTGGACGACGCGTACTTCAACTTCGTCTACCAGCCGCTCCTCGACGAGGCCGGCGAGTCCTTTGGCGTCATGACCCACGCGGTGGAGGTCACCGACATGGTGCGCGCCCGCCAGCAGGCGGAGGAGCGCAACCGCGAGCTGATGCGGCTCACCCAGGCGCTGGAGCAGTCCAACCGCGAGCTGGATCAATTCGCCTACGTGGCCTCTCACGACCTCAAGGCGCCGCTGCGCGGCATCGCGAACCTGGCGGAGTGGATCAAGGAGGAGGTGGGCGAGAACCTCACCGACGAGGCGCGGGAGTTCATCGCGCGGCTGCACGGCCGCGTGCACCGCATGGAGGCGCTCATCGACGGCATCCTCACCTATTCCCGCGCGGGCAAGATGAACGAGCCGGGCCCCGTGGACACGGACGCCCTGCTCAAGGAGGTGGTGGAGCTGCTGGCCCCGCCGCTGGAGGTGCGGGTGTCGGTGCAGCCGGGGGTGCCCACGTTGAGCGCCGAGCGCGTGAAGCTGCAGCAGGTGTTCCTGAACCTCGTCGGGAACGCCATCAAGTTCACGCGCCTGCACCGGCCGGATCCGCGCATCCAGGTGACGTGGCGGGACGTGGGCGAGCAGTACGCGTTCACCGTCAGCGACAACGGCGCGGGCATCGCCCCGGAGTTCCACGAGCGCATCTGGGGCATCTTCCAGACGCTGGAGAGCCGCGACAGGGTCGAGGGCACCGGCATCGGGCTGTCGGTGGTGCGGAAGATCGTCGAGACCCGCGGCGGCCGGACCTGGGTGGAGTCCGCGCCGGGGCAGGGCGCCGCCTTCCACTTCACCTGGCCCAAGGCATGAGGAACGACATGACGCAGCGTGAACGCTCCGCGCCCCGGATGGCCGCTCCCAACGCCCCCTTCCTCGCCGGAGAGGGGGAGATGGCGGCGCGCATGCGCGAGTTCGACTGGGCAAGCTCCCCGGTCGGTCCGGTGGAGCAGTGGCCCCAGAGCCTGCGCACCGCGGTCAGCGTGTGCCTGGCCTCCAGGCACCCCATCGAGATCTGGTGGGGACCCGAATACGCGCGCCTCTACAACGACGCGTACCGGCCCATCCTCGGCGCGACGAAGCACCCGCAGTTCCTGGGGCGCCCCGGCCGGGAGTGCTGGGGGGAGATCTGGGACGTCATCGGCCCCATGCTCGACAGCGTGCGCGACACGGGCAAGGCGACCTGGTCGGAAGACTTCCCGCTGATGCTGATGCGCAACGGCTACCTGGAGGAGACCTACTTCACGTTCTCCTACGCGCCGCTCTGGAGCGAGGACGGGAGCGTGGGCGGCATCTTCTGCGCTTGCGCGGAGACGACCTCGCGCCTCTTGAGCGAGCGCCGGTTGCGGCTCTTGCGCAACCTGGGCGCGCAGACGGCCGCGGCGCCCACGGCCTCCGTCCACGAGGCCAGCGAGCACTCCCTGCGGACGCTCGACACGGGCCGCGAGGACGTGTCGTTCGCGCTGCTGTACCTGCTCGCGCCCGACGAGGCGGAGGCGCACCTGGAGGCCACGCTGGGGCTCGAGGCCGGAGGCCCGGTGAGCCCCCAACGCCTCCGCGTGGACGCGCAGGGCCCGTGGCCCTTCGCGGAGGCCGCCCGCACGCAGCGGGCCGTCCACGTGGCCTGCTCCGGGCACGCCACGCCCTGGCCGGGTGGGGCCTGGCCCGAGCCGTCCCGCGAGGCCGTCGTGCACCCGCTGTTCCGGTCCGGAGAGAACGCGCTCCAGGGCTTCCTCGTGTTGGGCGTCAGCCCGCGCCGCTCGCTGGATGCGGCGTACCAGGACTTCTTCGACCTGGCGGCCGGGCACATCGCGACGGCGGTCTCCAACGCGCGGGTCCACGAGGAGAGCCGCCTCACCACCCGCCGCGCGCAGCTGGGCGCGGACGTCGGCGCGGCGCTGACCCGCGCCGAGCCGCTGGGCGACCAGCTGCGGCAGTGCTGTGAAGCCATCGTGAAGCACGTGGACGCGGCGTTCGCGCGGATCTGGGTGCTGGACCCGGCTCGAAACGTCCTGGTGCTCCAGGCGAGCGCCGGCATGTACACCCACGTGGACGGCGCGCACAGCCAGGTGCCCGTGGGGGCGCTCAAGATCGGCGCCATCGCCCAGACGCGTCAGCCGCACCTCACCAACGACGTGCTGAACGACGAGCGCGTGGGCGACAAGGCCTGGGCGGCCCGCGAGGGCTTGCGGTCCTTCGCCGGCTATCCGCTCGTCGTGGGCGGGGAGCTGGCGGGCGTGGTGGCGCTGTTCTCCCGGAACGTGCTGGACGCGGACACGCTGCGGCTGATGGCCTCCGTCTCCAACTCCATCGCCGTGGGCGTGGAGCGCAAGCGCGTGGAGGACGAGCGGACCCTGGCGCTGGCCCGGGAGCAGGCGGCGCTCGCCGAGGCCGAGCGGCAGCGCTCCCGGCTGGAGTCGCTCTTCATGCAGGCCCCCGCGGGCATCTGCGTCCTGCGCGGGAGCGACCACGTCTACGAGTTCGCCAACCCGCGCTACCTGGAGCTCATCGGGGGCCGCGACGTCGTGGGCAAGCCGCTGAGGGACGCGCTGCCGGAGGTGAAGGACATCGTCGTGCCGCTGCTGGACGGGGTGTACCGCTCGGGCGAGCCGTTCTTCGGGGACGCGCTCATGGTGCCGCTCATGCGCCAGGGCCGGCTGGAGGACTGCTTCTTCAACTTCATCTACCAGCCCATCTACGACGCCTCCCGGGCGGTGGAGGGCATCGCCGTCATCGCCTTCGAGGTCAGCGAGCAGGTCCGGGCCCGCCAGCGCGCGGAGCGGCTCACGCAGGAGCTGGCGGTCACCAACCAGGACCTCGATCAGTTCGCCTACGTCGCGTCACACGACCTGAAGGCCCCGCTGCGCGGCATCGCGAGCCTGTCGGAGTGGATTGAAGAAGCGCTCACGGACAAGATGGACGACGAGACGCGCGACCAGATGCGCCTGCTGCGCGGTCGCGTGCACCGGCTGGAGGCGTTGATCAACGGCATCCTCAGCTACTCGCGCGTCAGCCGGGTCCGCGAGAAGGTGGAGGCGGTGGACGTCGGCGCGCTCCTGTCGGAGAGCCGGGATCTGCTCGCGCCGCCGCCGGAGGTGCGCATCGTCATCGGCGAGGGGATGCCCACGCTCCAGGCGGAACGCGCGCCGCTCCAGCAGGTCTTCCTGAACCTGATGAGCAACGCCCTCAAGCACGCGGGGCGGCCGGACGTGCGCATCGAGATTGCTTGCGCGGACGCGGGCGCGTTCCACGACTTCACGCTGAAGGACAACGGGCCCGGCATCGACCCGCGCTTCCACGAGCGCATCTGGGGCATCTTCCAGACGCTGGAGAGCCGCGACAAGGTCGAGGGCACGGGCATCGGGCTCTCGGTGGTGAAGAAGATCGTCGAGACCCGGGGCGGGCGCGTGGCCATCGAGTCCGAGCCGGGCGCGGGCGCGACGTTCCACGTCTTCTGGCCCAAGCAGCCCCGCGTGCTTCCGTAGCCCGCGTGGGCGGGTCACGGAAGGCCGCGGGGCCCCGCGCTCACTCCAGGACGCGCTCCAGGGTCAGGAAGGGGCGCTGCGCGGGGATGTTCCGGCCGCGGCAGACCTCGATGAACTTGTTCGACTCGATCATCTGGGGCGCGGTCTCGTCGTACTGGAGCACCATGACGTGGCGCAGCCAGGGCTCCTGGCCCATGGCGTAGACGAACACCTCGCGCGGGTTCAGGTGGTTGAGGATCTCCGTGGCGCGGGCGCTGTCGGAGCCGTTGAGCCGCCGCGACTGGTCCATCTTGCGCGGCAGGGGCTGGCTGAGCAGCGGGCCGTACATCCAGCTCATCGGGCCGCCCTCGCACTCCATGCCCAGGTAGAGCGCGTCCAGCGGGCCCACCAGCTGCGCCAGGTGCTGGTACATGCGCGGCTCCAGCGCGTTGGAGTCCGCGGCCATCAGCATGGAGCGGCCCGCCAGCCGCACCAGGTGCGCCGTCTTCGCCTGCACCGCCAGGTCGCTGTGCTCGCCGATGAAGGGGATGCCCATCAGCGACCCGCCGGGGATGGCAATCTCCTGCAGGTCGTCGATTTCAACGACGTTGCGGAAGCCCGTCTTCTCCAGCACCAGCCGCAGCGACGGATCCGCCAGCGAGTACGCGTTCGCCCGGGGCACGACGATGGTCCCGATGCGGTGACGCAGCTGCAGCAGCGTCTCCATCATCAGGTGGTCCGCGTGGCCGTGGGTGATGAGGACGTAGTCGATCTTCTCCGGCAGGTCCGCGTGGGTGAAGCGCTGCTGCTCGGTGGGGAACTCGTAGCTGATGACGGGGTCGGTGAGGACGGACACCTCCCGCGTCTCCATCAGCACGCACGCGTGGCCGAAGTAGCGCACGCGCACGCCGGGGCCGGTGTAGGGCTCCGGCTTGCGAGGTGCGGTCTCCGTGAAGAGGTCCGCGAACGCCTCCGCCGCGGACGACGGCACGCCCAGCATCTCCGCCACCTGGCCGGGGCTGCCCGGCGTGTGGCGCATGCGGAAGAGCGCGTCGATGCCCTCGTGCCGGAAGGGAACCTGCAGCCACAGGGGCGAGTCCCCCTCCAGGCGCGGCGTGCTGAAGACGTACTTGCGAGCGTCGCCGGAGACGCGCATCAGCGAGATGCTCTGCGAGGACTCCTTGTAGAGGCTGCTGCGGTAGAGCAGCGGCTCCATGATGCGGGCGTTGGCCCGGTGGGCCAGGTCGTACGTGAGCTCCACGTAGCCCCGGAGCATCTCTGGCACCTTGGCGTAGAGCGGCTCCAGCGACTCGCCCTTGGAGCTGGCCAGCAGCTGCTCCAGGTCCGACACGGCCTTGGTGTAGGCCAGCATGTCCGCGTGATCCCGTGTGGTGCGCTCCAGCAGCGCCTTCACGTCCCCCACGCGCGACACGGGGTGGTTGATGAAGGGGCCGCCCATCAGCGCCGGGTTCTGGAGCGCGGCCACGTGCACGTCCGGGTTCGCGACGAACGACTGCATCAGCTTCAGGTGCAGGCGGGACACGAACAGCGGCGCCGTGGCGGGTGAGATGAGGTACCACCACACGTACCACTGGTTGAACAGCGGCTCGATGGCGACATCGGGCTTCAGGTACATCGGGCGGTCGAGCATGAGGGCCTCGCGGGGGCGTCCGCCGGGACCCTTCGGGCCGGCGTAGGGGAGAGGTTGCTGCCAGGGTGGGGGAGCAGGCGCCCGGGCAAGCCCGGAAGCACGCGTATCGCGGCAATGTTGATGATTCCCCGGCTGACTTCAAGGCACCGGCTGCCGTGCCAGGACCGGGGGAGGGCGCCCGGGGGACCGGGAATCCGGTGCTGAGTCGGGGTTGATTCCGGGGAACCCGGGGCTGTCTTGGTGTCCAAATTCACAGCTTCAGAGAAATGCAAGAACTACCGACATCGCATTTCTCGCTCGGTTTTTTTAGCGATAAAACAATGACCCTTCCGTTCAGGTCCGTCCCCCCGGCGGCCCCTGCCCGGTCATCCACCTTGAGGAACGTCGACCATGCTCTTGGCGAGCCACGCGTCGTCTATTGCGACCTTGCTGGATCTTCTCGACGCACGGGTCCAGGGGGCGGCGGAGGCGCGGCTCTACACCTTCCTGGATGAGGGTGAGGAAGGCGCGCTGACGTACGCGGGGCTGGCGTCACGGGCCAGGGCGATCGCCGTCGCGGTGGCGGAGCACGCGCGCGCGGGGGACCGGGTGGTGCTGCTGTACCCGCCGGGCCTGGAGTACGTGGCGGGGTTCTTCGGGTGCCTGTCCGCGGGGGCGGTGGCGGTGCCCGCGTACCCGCCGGATCCCTCGCGGCTGGAGCGCACGCTGCCGCGGCTGCGGGCCATCATCCAGGACGCGCGGGCGACGGTGGTGTTGACGACGTCGTTCGTGCTGTCGATGGCGGAGTTCCTGTTCGAGCAGGCGCCGGAGCTGCGGGACGTGAAGTGGCTGGCGACGGACGCGCTGTCGCCGGACGAGGCCTCCGCGTGGCGTGCGCCGGCGGTGACGGCCGACACGCTGGCCTTCCTCCAGTACACGTCCGGGAGCACGGGCACGCCCAAGGGCGTGATGCTCACGCACGGGAACCTGCTGCACAACCTGTCGCTCATCCATGGCGCGTTCCAGGCGCGGGCGGACAGCGTGGGCGTCATCTGGCTGCCGCCGTACCACGACATGGGCCTCATCGGCGGCATCCTGGAGCCGCTGTACGGGGGCTTCCACACGGCGCTGATGTCGCCGCTGTCGTTCCTCAAGCGACCCATGGCGTGGCTGGAGGCGGTGTCGCGCTTCGGGGGCACCATCAGCGGCGGGCCAAACTTCGCGTTCGACCTGTGCGTGCGCAAGAGCACGCCGGAGCAGCGTCAGGCGTTGGATTTGAGCCGGTGGGAGGTCGCGTTCTGCGGCGCGGAGCCCATCCGCCCGGAGACGCTGGAGCGCTTCATGGAGGCGTTCGGTCCCAGCGGCTTCCGTCGCGAGGCGTTCTACCCCTGCTACGGCCTGGCGGAAGGGACGCTCATCGTCTCCGGAGGCGAGAAGTCGGCTCCGCCGGTGTCGGTGACGATTTCGGGTGGAGCGCTGGAGCGGCACCGCGCGGAGGAAGTGGGCGCGGCGGAGCCGGGTGCCCGGACGCTGGTGGGGTGTGGCCGGACGCTGGCGGAGCAGCGCATCGCCATCGTGGATCCGGAGACGCTGGAGCGGCGCGCGGCCGGCGAGGTGGGCGAGGTCTGGGTGTCGGGGCCGAGCGTCGCCCAGGGGTACTGGGGCCGTGAGGACGCGACGCGCGAGACGTTCCAGGCGCGCATCGCCCGGGAGGACGGCGGGCCGTATCTGCGCACGGGTGACCTGGGCTTCCTGCGGCCGGATGGCGAGCTGTACGTCACCGGGCGGCGCAAGGACCTCATCATCCTGCGTGGCCGCAACCACTACCCCCAGGACCTGGAGGCGACGGTGGAGGCGGCGCACGCGGCGCTGCGGCCCGGTGGTGGCGCGGTGTTCGCGGTGGAGGTGGCGGGCGAGGAGCGCGCGGTCGTCGTGCAGGAGATCGACGTCCGGCGGCTGGGGGACCTGCGGAAGCAGTTCGCGGCGGCGGACGCGGCGGTGGGCGCCATCCGGCAGCGGCTGGCGGAGTCGCACGAGGTGCAGGCGCACGCGGTGGTGCTCATCGAGCCGGGCAGCCTGCCCAAGACGTCCAGTGGCAAGGTGCAGCGGCACGCGTGCCGTACGGGGTTCCTGACCGCGACGTTGCAGGAGGTGATGGCGTGGCGGGAGGAGCCGCCCGAGCCTCCGGCAGGAGGGAACGGCCCGGCGGGTTCCGAAGGGGGGCCGTCCGGAGCAGGAGGTTCCTCTGCTTCGAGCACGGGCAATGCAGCGACGGGGCCTGCGGCGTCAGCCGGTTCGAATGCCTCCGTGGGATTGGCCGCGAAGCCGGACGCGGAGGCGCTGGTGGCGTGGCTTCGCGACATCGTGGCCCGGCACGTGCGCATGCGCCGCGAGGAGATCGACGTCGAGGCGCCGGTCACGCGCTTCGGACTGGATTCATTGGGCGCGGTGGAGCTGGCCCATGAGGTGGGGACGGGCACGGGGCTGACGGTGCCGATGGAGTGGTTGCTCCAGGGGCCGAGCATCACGTCCCTGGCTCGGCAGTTGCTCTCGCTGCGTGCTGCATCTGGACCTGTGTCCAGCACGCTGCGTCGCCGGGACGTCGAGGGTGCCCGGGCCGTGTCGTTTGCCCAGGCCCGGCTGTGGTTCCTCGACAGGTACGCGCCGGGGGACGTGGCGTACAACCTGCCCGCGGCGGTGCGGCTGGAAGGTGAGCTGGACGTGGCCGCGCTGGAGGGCAGCCTCACGGCGCTCGCGGCGCGCCATGACGCGCTGAGGACCTCCTTCGGGGAGCAGGACGGACGGCCCCTCCAGCTCATCTCGAAGGACGCGGTGCTGCCGCTGGCGCGAGTGTCGCTGATGGCCCTGCCGGTGGAGGCCCGCGAGGCGGAAGCCTCCCGGTTGGCCCATGAAGAGGCCCGCCGCCCGTTCGACCTGACGCGCGGCCCGCTGGTGCGCGCCACGCTGCTGACGCTGGAGGAGCGCACGCACGTGCTGGTGCTCGTCATGCACCACGCCGTGTCGGACGGCACGTCCATGGCGGTGCTGGTGCGTGAGGTGTCCGCCCTCTACGCGGCGCTGCGCGAGGGCCGGCCTTCTCCTCTGCCCGCGCTGCCGCTGGGATACGCCGACTACGCGGAGTGGCAGCGGGAGTGGCTGGATGGCGCCGCGCTGACGTCGCAACTGGACTACTGGCGCAAGCAGCTTTCAGGTGCACCCCGGTTGCTGGAGCTGGCCACGGACCGGCCGCGTCCCGCCGAGCGTGGGACGCAGGGCGCTCGGGTGCCGGTGGTGCTGGACTCCCGACTGGCCGAAGCGGTGCGAAAGCTGGCGGTGCGCGAGGGCGTCACGCCCTTCATGGTGCTGCTGGCGGGCTTCCAGGCGGTGCTCGCTCGCCGCGCGGGGCAGGACGACGTCAGCGTGGGCACGGCCATCGCGGGCCGGAACCGCGCGGAGCTCCAGGGGCTGGTGGGCTTCTTCGTCAACACGCTGGTGATGCGCACGCGGCTGTCCGGCGCGCCCACCTTCCGGGAGCTGCTGGGCCGGGTGCGCGCGACGGCGATGGGCGCGTACGCGCACCAGGACGTGCCCTTCGAGAAGCTGGTGGAAGCGCTGCAACCCACGCGCGAGCGCGGGCACACGCCCCTCTTCCAGGTGATGTTCATCCTCCAGGGCGCGCAGGTGGGCGCCCCGGTGTTGCCGGGCCTCCAGTCGCGGCTGGTGGAAGTACACCCCGGCACGGCGATGTTCGACCTGACGCTCTCGCTCGCCGAGTCCCCCCGGGGCTTCGAGGGCTGGCTGGAGTACGCCACTGACCTCTTCGACGCGGACACCGTGGCCCGCCTCGCCGGGCACCTGCGCGTGCTGCTGGAGGCCGCGGTCGCGGACCCTTCACGCACCGTGGACGCGCTGCCGTGGTTGGACGCCTCGGAAGCGGAACACCTGCGGGCATTGTCGCGCGGTGAGGACACTGCCTTCCCGGCGGATGCCACCGTGGCGTCGCGGTTCGCGGCGCAGGTCGCCCGCACTCCGGATGCCGTGGCGCTCGTCGTCGGAGAGACGCGGCTGACGTACCGCGAGCTGCACCAGCGAGCGCGGGCCCTGGCGCATGCGCTGCGGAGTCGCGGCGTGGGGCCGGAGTCCGTCGTGGGCCTCTGCGTGGACCGCACGGTGGAGCTGGCCGTGGGGCTGCTCGGCATCCTGGAGGCGGGAGCGGCCTACCTGCCGCTGGATCCGGCGTACCCGGCGCAGCGGCTCGCCGCGATGTGGGAGGACTCGGGAGCGAAGGTCCTCGTGAGCCCGCGCCGCCTGGAGGGCGTGCTCCCTGTTCCTTCGGAGCGGCGCCTCTTCCTGGACGACGCGACGGAAGGGGACTTCACGGAGCCGTCGCGTGACGCGCGGACGCTCGCTTACGTCCTCTACACGTCCGGTTCGACGGGGCGGCCCAAGGGTGTGGGCGTGCCGCACCGGACGGTGATGAACTTCTTCCGCGCGATGGATGCGCACGTCTCGCCGTGCCCGGGCACGTGGCTGGCGATGACGAGCATCTCCTTCGACATCTCCGTGCTGGAGCTGCTCTGGTCCTGGACGCGCGGCTTCCAGGTGGTGCTCGCGCCGACGGGCCTGGAGCCCGCCGCGCTCGCGGAGACACTGGAGCGTCACGCCGTCACCCACTTCCAGTGCACGCCGTCCTACGCGCGCGCCCTCGTGGAGGAGCCCCGCGCGCTGCATGCGCTGGGAAGTCTGCGGCAGTTGCTCGTGGGCGGAGAAGCGCTCCCGGGCGGCCTTGCCGCACGCCTGCGGGCACGCGTTCCAGTATTGCTCAACATGTATGGACCCACCGAGACAACGGTGTGGTCCTCGACGCATCGCGTGGAGACTGACACCGGCGGGACGGTGTCGTTGGGCCGGCCGCTGGCGAACACCGGCCTCTACATCCTGGACGCGCGCCTGCACCCGGTGCCGGTCGGTGTCCCGGGTGAGTTGTTCATCGGTGGTGACGGCGTGGTGCGCGGCTACCTGGGCCGCGCGGACCTGACGGCGGAGCGCTTCGTGCCGGACGCGTTCCGCGACGAGCCGGGCGCGCGGATGTACCGCACGGGAGACCGGGCGCGCTGGCTCGCGGATGGGACGCTGGAGTTCCTGGGCCGCGTGGACCACCAGGTGAAGGTCCGCGGCTTCCGCATCGAGCCGGGCGAAGTGGAAGCGGCGCTCTCGAGGCACGAGGGTGTGGCGGCCTCGGTGGTGGTCGCGCGCGAGGACGTGCCAGGGGACACGCGGCTGGTGGCCTACGTCGTCGCGAAGCCGGGCCAGGCGCTGGACGAGGCCGCGCTCCGCGAGCATGCGCGGCGCCAGCTGCCGGAGTCGATGGTGCCGTCCGCCGTGATGGTGCTGGAGGCACTGCCCCTCACGCCCAACGGCAAGGTGGATCGCAAGGAGCTGCCGGCGCCGGAGCTGCCCCGTTCGGAGCACCGCTTCGTCGCGCCCGTGACGCCAACGGAGCAGGTGCTGGCGGGGCTGTGGAGCCGGCTGCTGCGCGTGGAGCCGGTGGGACTGCACGATGACTTCTTCGCGCTCGGTGGGCACTCGCTGCTCGCCACGCGCTTGCTGTCCGCCGTCCGGGGCGCCTTCGGCGTGGAGTTGCCGGTGCGCGCGCTGTTCGACGCGTCCACGCTGGCGGCGCTGGCGGCCCGCATCGACGCCGTCCGCCTGGAGCAGGCGGGGACGCTGGCGCCCGCGCTGGAGCCGGTGTCCCGCGAGGGCGCGCTCGTGCCGTCCTTCGCGCAGCAGCGGCTGTGGTTCCTGGAGCAGCTGGAGCCGGGCAACCCCGCGTACCACATCCCCGCGGCCGTCGAACTGGACGGCGAGCTGGACGTGGCCGCGCTCAAGCACGCCTTCGAGGTCCTGGTCCAGCGGCACGAATCGCTGCGCACGTCGCTGGTGGCTCCGGAGGGACAGCCCTTCCAGGTGGTGGCGAAGTCGGCCCCGGTGCCCTTTGTCGGCGTGGATCTGTCCGCGCTCGACGGCGAGGGCGTGGACGCGGAGCTGCGGCGCCTGATGGCGGAGGAGGCGCGCAAGCCCTTCGACCTTTCGCGAGGGCCGCTGCTGCGGCTCACGCTGGTGCGGTGCGCGCCCACGCGGCACGTGCTGCTCCTGACCCTGCATCACGTCGTCTCCGACGGCGGTTCGATGCTGGTGCTCGTGCGCGAAGTGGCCGCGCTCTACGAGGCCCGGCTGTCGGGCCGCCCGTCGCCGCTTCCGGCGCTGTCCCTTCAGCCCGTGGATCACGCCGCGTGGCAGCGTTCCTGGCTCCAGGGCGATGTGCTCGATGCGCAGCTCGCCTGGTGGCGCGGGCATCTCGAGGGCGCGCCGCACGTGCTGGCGCTGCCAACGGATCGTCCCCGCCCGGTGGTCCAGACGGCGGCGGGCGCGACCCTTCCGGTGCGCCTGACGCCCGAGCTGTCGGACGCCGTGCGGGCGCTCGCACGCCGCGAGGGCGTGACCCCCTTCATGGTGCTGCTCGCCGCGTGGCAGACGCTGCTGGCGCGCCACGCCGGGCAGGACGACGTGCTCGTGGGCACGCCCGTCGCGGGACGTGACCGCGCGGAGCTGGAAGGGCTCATCGGCCTTTTCGTGAACACGCTCGTGCTGCGCGCGCGGCTGGGCGAGAACCCGTCGTTCCGCGAGCTGCTCCAGCAGGTGCGCGAGACGACGCTGGGCGCCTACGCGCACCAGGCGGTGCCGTTCGAGAAGCTGGTGGACGCGGTGCAGCCCCAGCGCGACCTGGGTCGCTCGCCGCTGTTCCAGGTGATGCTGGCGCTACAGGAGGATCCGCTGCCGGAGCTGCGGCTGCCCGGACTGGCGCTGCGGATGCTGGAGGCGGAGGGCGCGGGCGCGCAGTTCGACCTGAAGCTGTCGCTCACCGACGCGGCGACCGGTTTCGCGGGAACGCTGGAGTACAACACCGACCTGTTCGACGCGGCGACGGTGGCGCGGTGGGTGGAGCACCTGGACGTGCTCGTGGCGGGAGCGGTGGCCCACCCGGAGACCCGGGTGAAGGAACTGCCGCTGATGGCGGAAGCAGAGCAGCGGCGGCTGCTGGTGGACTGGAACGCCACCGCGCGCGACTACCCGCTGGAGGGCACGCTGCACGGCCTGGTGGAAGCGCAGGTGGCGCGCACGCCGGACGCCGTCGCGGTGGACTTCGAGGGCGCCCGGCTGACGTACCGGGAGCTGGACGGCCGGGCCAACCAGCTCGCGCGGGCGCTGCGGGCTCGCGGCGTGGGGCCGGAAGTGCGCGTGGGCGTGTGCGCGGAGCGCTCGCTGGAGTTGGTGATCGCGCTGCTGGGGGTGCTCAAGGCGGGCGGCGCATACGTGCCCATCGATCCGTCGGCACCGGCGGACCGGCTGACGTACCAGGTGGAGGACTCGGCGGTCGCGGTGTTGCTGACGCAGCGGCACCTGCGGCCGCTGCTGTCGGTGGGGAGCACGCCGGTGCTGTGCCTGGACGCGGACTGGCCCCAGGTGGCGATCCTGTCGCCGGAGCCGGTGGTGTCGGGCGTGGGCGCGGAGCACCTGGCCTACGTCATCTACACGTCGGGCAGCACGGGGCGTCCGAAGGGCGCGATGAACACCCACGCGGGCATCCGCAACCGGTTGTTCTGGATGCAGGAAGCCTACGGGTTGGAGCCCCGCGACGTGGTGTTGCAGAAGACGCCGTTCAGCTTCGACGTGTCGGTGTGGGAGTTCTTCTGGCCGCTGATGACGGGAGCGCGGCTGGTGGTGGCGAAGCCCGGAGGGCACCAGGACGCCGCCTACCTGGTGGACGTGATGGCGCGCGAAGGCGTAACGACGTTGCACTTCGTGCCGTCCATGCTCCAGGTGTTCCTGGAGGAGCCGGGGCTGGAGCGCTGCACGGCGCTCCGCCGCGTGGTGTGCAGCGGTGAGGCGCTGCCGCTGGACCTGAAGGATCGCTGCCTGGACCGGCTGGGCGTCCCGCTCCACAACCTCTACGGCCCCACGGAGGCCGCGGTGGACGTGACGGCCTGGACCTGCGAGCGCCATGACGGACGGCGCTCGGTGCCCATCGGCAGGCCGGTGGCGAACACGCGGATCCACGTCCTGGACGCGTCACTGCGGCCGGTGCCGGTGGGCATCGCGGGAGAGCTCTACATCGGAGGCGTGCAGGTGGGCCGGGGATACCTGGGCCGTCCCGCGCTGACGGCGGAGCGGTTCATCCCGGATCCCTACGGGCCCCGGGGCGCAAGGCTCTACCGGACGGGAGACCAGGCACGAGTCCTCGCCGACGGCAGCATCGAGTACCTGGGCCGCCTGGACTTCCAGGTGAAGGTGCGCGGCTTCCGTATCGAGTTGGGCGAAGTGGAGTCCGCGCTGGCCCAGTGCGACGGTGTGCGCGAGAGCGTGGTGGTGGTGCGCGAGGATGTGCCCGGCACCAAGAGGCTGGTGGCCTACGTGGTGGGCCAGGGCGTGACGGCGGAAGGTTTGCGCGAAGCGCTGAAGGCCCGGCTGCCGGAGTACATGGTGCCCGCGGCCTTCGTGGTGCTGGACGCGCTGCCGCTGTCACCCAATGGCAAGGTGGATCGCAAGGCGCTGCCGAAGCCGGAAGCAACGGCTGAAGCGTCGGAAGCCTACGAAGCCCCGAGGACGCGCACGGAAGAGATGCTGGCGTCGGTGTGGGCGCGAGTGCTGGGCGTGAAGCGGGTGGGGGTGAAGGAGAACTTCTTCGCGCTGGGCGGCGACTCCATCCTGAGCATCCAGGTGGTGGCGAAGGCGGGGCAGGCAGGGCTGAAGGTGACGCCGAAGCAGCTCTTCCAGCACCCGACGGTGGAGCAACTGGCGAAGGTGGTGGAGCAGGGGCGCGGGGTGGTGGGGGAGCAGGGGCTGGTGGAGGGAGAGGCGGCGCTGACGCCGATTCAGCGGTGGTTCTTCGAGAGGCAGTTGCCGCAGGCGCACCACTTCAACCAGGCGGTGCTGCTGGAGGCGAAGGAGGGCGTGGAGGCGGAGCGGCTGGAGGAGACGCTGAAGGCGCTGGTGGCGCATCACGATGCGCTGCGGCTGCGGTACGAAAAGGGGGCAGCGGGCTGGACGCAGCACCACGCGCGAGTGGGCCCGGGCCCCTACCTGCGGCGGCTCGTCCTCTCGGCAAAGGACAGCGAGCAGGACTCGCTGGCGAAGGCGGCGAAGGAGCTTCAGGGCAGCCTGAGGCTGGACGAAGGGCTGTTGCTGCGCGCGCTGCTGGTGGAGCGCGGCGAGGGCAAACCGTCGTGGCTGCTGTTGGCGGTGCACCACCTCGCAGTGGACGGCGTGTCGTGGCGCGTGCTGCTGGAGGACCTGGGCACGGCGTACACGCAACTGCGCAGCGGAATGCCCGCGGTGCTGCCCGCGAAGACGACGTCCTTCCAGACGTGGGCGCGCAAGCTGGAGGAGTACGCGCGCGGGCCGGAGTTGGAGAAGGAAGCGGCATGGTGGCTGGCGCAGGCGCGTGAAGAGACATCCGCGCTTCCGGTGGACGTGAGCACGGCGGCGTCCGCACAGGACACGGCAGCCGCGAACACGGTGGCCTCCGCACGGAGTGTGGTGGTCGGCCTGGACGCGGAAGAGACGCGGACGCTGCTGCAGGAAGTGCCGGGCGCGTACCGGGCGAGCGTGAACGAAGTGCTGGTGTCCGCCCTGGCCCGAGTCCTGACGAAGTGGACGGGCCTGCCGCGGGTGCGGGTGGAAGTGGAGGGGCACGGTCGCGAGGAGCTCTTCGCGGACGCGGACGTGACGCGCACGGTGGGGTGGTTCACCTCGCTGTACCCGGTGGTGCTGGAGGTGTCGAAGGAAGGCACGGCGGGGGACGCACTGCGCGCGGTGCGTGACACGCTGAGGGCCGTGCCGGGCAAGGGCGTGGGCTACGGCCTGCTGCGCTACCAGGGCCCGGAGGCCATCGCGGCGAAGTTGAAGCAGGCACCGAGGGCACCGGTGGCGTTCAACTACCTGGGCCAGTTCGACGCGCTGGCCAGCGGCACCGGAGGCTTCACGCTGGCGAAGGAGTCCGCGGGCCCGACGCAGGGCGAAGGCGGCCAGCGCAGCCACGTGCTGGAGGTCAACGGGCTGGTGGTGGGTGGGCAGCTGGAAGTGACGTGGACGTACAGCGAAGCGCTGCACACGAAGGCGACGGTGGAGGCGCTGGCGCGTGAGTACACCGAGGCGCTGAAGGCGCTGGTGGCCGGGCGCAAGACGCAGGACGCGGCGAAGTACACGCCGGCGGACTTCCCGCTGGCGAAGCTGGACGCGAAGACGCTGGCGAAGGTGCAGGAGGTGGTGGGGCAGCAGGTGGAGGACGTCTACCCGCTGTCGCCCATGCAGCAGGGCATGCTCTTCCACGCGCTGCTGTCGCCGAAGTCGGGGGTGTACTTCGAGCAGCTCTCCTGGGCCTTCCACGCGAAGCTGGACGTGGCGGCGCTGAAGCGGGCGTGGGAGGAGTTGGTGGCGCGGCACGCGGTGCTGCGCACGACGTTGCTGTGGGAGGGACTGGAAGCGCCGTTGCAGGTGGTGCGGCGCGAGGCGGCCCTGCCGTGGCGTGAGTTGGACTGGCGCGGGCAGACGGAAGCGGCGCAGCGGCAGGCGCTGGACGCGTACCTGGAAGAGGACCGGGCGCAGGGCTTCAGCCTCACGCAGGGCCCGCTGCTGCGCGTGGCCCTGGTGCGCCTGGACTCGCACGTCCACCGGCTCATCTGGAGCTTCCATCACGTCATCCTGGACGGGTGGAGCATGGCCCTGCTGCTCAAGCAGGTCTTCGCGATCTACCAGTCGCTGGTGTCGGCACACGCCCTTCCGAAGCTGGCAACGGGAGCGAACTACCGCGACTACATCGCGTGGCTCCAGGCGCAGGACGCGGGACGCTCCGAGGCCTTCTGGCGCGCGGAGCTCGCGGGCCTCCACGCGCCCACGCCGCTGCCGGGCGCAACGGAGTCGTTCGAGCACAGCCCCTCCGGTCACGCCGAGCGGTCCCTCTCCCTGTCCTCGCGGACCACCGCCGCGCTCCAGTCCTTCGCGCGCCGGCAGCAGCTCACGCTCAATACGCTGGTGCAGGCGGCCTGGGCCCTGGTCCTCTCTCGCCACAGCGGCGAGCAGGACGTGGTCTTCGGCGTCACCGTCTCCGGACGGCCCCCGGAGTTGCCCGGAGCGGAAGACGCCCCCGGCCTCTTCATCAACACCGTGCCGGTGCGCATGCGCGTGGAGGCGGAGTCCACCGTCTCCACCTGGCTGCACCACCTGCAGGCCCGTCACACGGAGTCGCGTTCGTACGAATACGACTCCCTGGTTCGCATCCAGGGCCTCAGTCAGGTGCCGCGAGGCACGCCGCTGTTCCACAGCCTCTTCGTCTTCGAGAACTACCCGCTGGACGCATCACTCGCGGCGCAGGGCAATCCGCTCGGCATCCGTGACGTGCGCGGCGTCGAGCGCAGCAACTATCCGCTGACGGCCTCTGTGATTCCGGGCCGCGAGCTGCTGCTGAAGCTGGCGTACGACACGCCGCGCTTCGAGGCGGAAGGGATTGGGCGGCTGCTGGAGCAGTGGCGCCGTGCGGTGGAAGGACTGGTGGCGGGGGAGACGGGCCGGCTGTGGGAAGTCGGAGTGCTGTCGGCGGAGGAGAAGCAGCGCGTGCTGGTGGAGTGGAACCAGACGGCGAGCGACTCCCCGCGCGAAGCCAGCATCGTGGACGTCTTCGCGGCGCAGGTGGCGCGTCGTCCGGACGCGGTGGCGCTGGAGGCGGGCGAGGAGCAGCTGACGTACGCGCAGCTGGACGGGAGGGCGAACCAGCTGGCGCACCTGCTGAAGGCGCATGGCGTGGGCCCGGAGTCGAGGGTGGCGCTGTGCCTGGAGCGCGGCGTGGAGCTGGTGGTGGCGCTGGTGGCCATCCTCAAGGCGGGCGGGGCGTACGTGCCGCTGGAGGCGGACTACCCGCGCGAGCGCCTGGCGTACATGCTGAAGGAGGCTGGGGCGCGCGTGCTGGTGACGACGCGGGCGCTGGGAGAGCGCCTTCCGACGGAAGGCCTGGACGTGGTGAGGCTGGAGGAGGCGCGCGAGGAACTCAGCCGCCAGCCGAAGCACGCGCCAGCAAGCGGCGTGGGAAGCCGCAACGTCGCGTACGTGGACTTCACGTCGGGAAGCACAGGCAAGCCGAAGGGCGTGTGCACGGAGCACGGAGGCGTGCTGCGCACGGTGCTGAAGGCGAACTACGCCCGGTGGACGGAGGCCGACACCTTCCTGCTGCTGGCGCCGGTGTCCTTCGACGCGTCGACGCTGGAGGTATGGGGCCCGCTGCTGAGCGGAGCGAAGCTGGTGGTGTACCCGCCGGTGCCGGTGGGGGACGTGAAGGAATTGGAAGGGGTGCTGAAGCGGCACGGGGTGACGGTGCTGCACCTGACGGCGGGCCTCTTCACGCAGATGGTGGACGGCAACCTGGAAGGGCTGCGTGGGGTGAAGCAGCTGCTGACGGGTGGAGACGTGGTGTCGGCGCCGCACGTGAAGCGGGCGCTGGAGACGTTGGGCGTGACGGTGACGGCCTGCTACGGGCCGACGGAAGGCACACTCTTCACCTCGTGCCACCGCATGGAGACGGTGGAGGACGTGGGCTTGGTGGTGCCCATTGGGCGGCCCATTGGCGACACGCAGGTGTACGTGCTGGACGGGCAGTGGCAGCCGGTGCCGGTGGGCGTGGTGGGTGAGTTGTACGCGGCGGGTGACGGCCTGGCGCGAGGCTACCTGGGCCAGCCGGGGCTGACGGCGCAGGCCTTCCTGCCCAACCCGTACGGGCCCGCGGGCAGCCGCATGTACCGCACGGGCGACCTGGCCCGGTGGCGAGCGGACGGGGTGCTGGAGTTCCAGGGGCGCGCGGACACGCAGGTGAAGGTGCGTGGCTTCCGGGTGGAATTGGGTGAAGTGGAAGCGGCGCTGGCGCAGTGCGAAGGCGTGCGCGAGTGCGTGGTGGTGGCGAAGGGGCAGGGGGCGGGGACGAAGCGGCTGGTGGCGTACGTGGCGGGCGAAGGCCTGGACGTGGC
>NZ_BTTW01000009.1:300000-388880 GCF_036245865.1 Corallococcus caeni
TACACGCGCACCGACAGCCGGTGCGGCACCGCCTGCGCGAACGGGAACGCCTTGAAGCCGAAGCCCCACTCCGGCGTCGTCGCCGCGCCCGCCACGCCCGCGGGGCCCTGGTACAAGAGCTGCCCCGCGCCGCCGTTGGGCACCGGCCGCACCGCGCCGGTCGCGTCGACGGTCAGCGCGGACGCGCCCAGGTTGTAGACGGAGACGTTCGGGTTGCCCTCGCCGAACAGGTGGCGCGGCACCGTGCGCGTGAACATGGCGCCCAGGTAGCCGCGCAGACCGGACTGCGACTTCTTCAGCGGCCCCGCGGCGGCGAGCTGGTTCTTGAAGTCCTGGATCATCTCCGCGTCCCAGCCCGTGCCCGCGAAGGGCGCCACCCGGCCCTCCACCCGCACCAGGGAGAAGGGACGCAGGGGCGGCAGGCGCTCGCCGTACGCGGCGATCTGCTTCAGGGCCACCTGGGGGCGCGGCGCGCCGGTGACGCGGGCCCAGGCGTTGCCCGTGCCCAAAGGCAGCACGCCAATGGCCGGCAGGGCCACGCCCTGGGAGCGCAGCTCGTTGAGCAGGCCCGTGATGGTGCCGTCGCCCCCGCCCGCCAGCAGCAGGCTGGGCGGGTCATGGCGGAGCTGGTCCACCCACTCCCGCGCCTCTTCCAGGGAACGGGTCAGGGCCACCCGGGCCCGGGGGAGCAGGTCTCTGACGAGCCCGCCCATCCCTTCGGTCCCTTTACGCGCACGCAGATTGACGAGGACGGCGATGTTCATGGCGGGCGCGACTCTTCCCCAGGTCATGTCATGGCCCCGTCACGAAAAGCGCACCCGGCATGGGGACGCCCCTTGGGAACATGGTCATCACGCCCCCAGGGCGTGGGCGAGCCGCGCCTCCAGGTGACGCTCGGCCGCACGCCGGCGCAGCGTCACCGCCGCGGCGGCCAGCCCACCGGCCACCAGCAACCGCCGCAGCCATGTTTTTCCGGTGCCGTGGTAACCACCCGACGCCGTGTCCCCCTCCGCCATGGGCTGGAAGATGTTGCCGGGCGTGGGCCCCTGTCGCTCGTCCTTGAAGTGCAGCACGTCCGTGCCGGACTTCATGGTGCGCTCGAACGTGCGGGGGAGCAGGCCGTGCATCGCCGCGAAGCTCTTCCCGGCGGGGCCGACAATCACCTCGTCCTGCGGGTGGCGCAGCACGCGGAGGATGGTGCGGGCCACGCGCTCCGGCGTGTAGACGGGCTCCACCGGGCGGATGCGCCAGCCGGTGTAGTTGGCGGTGTGGCGCCACAGGGGCGTGTCGATGGCGGCGGGCATCACCGTGCACACGTCGATGCCCGTCTCCAGCAGCTCCTGGCGCAGCGACGCGGAGAAGCCGCGCACCGCGAACTTGGAGGCCACGTAGGCGCTCAGGTACGGCGCGGGCACGGTGCCAAAGGTGGAGGACACGTTGACGAGCGTCCCGTAGCCCTGGCGCCGGAACTGCGCCAGCGCCGCCCGCGCGCCGCTCACGGTGCCAAAGAAGTTGGTCTCCATGAGCTGGCGGAACGCCTCGTCCGGCGTCTCCTCCAGGCTGCCCAGCATGTAGACGCCCGCGTTGTTCACCCAGCCGTCGAAGTGGCCGAAGGCGCCCACCGCCGCCTCCGCCAGCTTCTTCACGGCTCCGGCGTCCGCCACGTCCGTGGGCACCACCAGGGCCTGGACGCCGTGGGACTCGCACTCGGCCGCCAGCTCCTCCAGCGGGTCCTCCCTCCGTGCGGCGAGGACCACGTGGGCGCCCTTCTTCGCCAGCAGCAACGCCGTGGCCCGGCCGATGCCGCTGGAGGCGCCCGTGATGACGATGACCTTCTTCTTCCAGATGCGATCCATGGGGTGGGGTCCTTGTGGCTGGCTCGGCGGCCCCCGGGGCCCGAGCGTTCAAGAGGGTCGGTGGGCGCCTCATCCATGACGCCGCACGTCGGAGAAGGTGGGGACGGCCCCGACGTCCTACCCGGGCCACCGGCGACTCACCTGGAGGGCAGCCAGCGAGGCAGGGGCCCGGAATCCGGACGGAGGTCCACATGCGGGACCGGGAGGCAGGGGGCAGGGGTCGCTGGCCTGGAGGGTGGACAGTCCGGTAGAGGACGGAACGCGGCCTGCATCGTCGGTCCGGCCATCCCTTCCACACCCACGAGCCCATGCCCTTCCGACCGAAGCCGTCCGCGTTCGCGCTGCTGCTGTGCCTGCTGTGCGCCACCGCCCCGGAGGCCGCTCCCCACCGGCTGGTGGTCTCCAGCGGTGACTGCCGGGACGCGGAGCTGAGCGGCCAGTCCAAGGCGTTCTACGACGCCCTGCGCGCCCGCCCCGAGCAGCGCGTGCTGGGCGTCCCCGAGTTCGCCGAGCGCCTCTTCCCCGCGTCCTCGCGCTCCTTCGAGGACCTGCAGCGCCAGCTGGACGCCGCGCAGGACCAGTTCTACGAGGGCCGCAACGCCCGCGCGTCCCAGCTCCTGGACGACGCCCTGCGCGACATCCGCCGCCTGCCGCCGGGCGAGCCGCGCTGGAAGCTCTTCGCCCACGCGCAGCTGCTCCACGGCCTCAACCAGCGGGCGCAGGGGAAGACGAAGGACAGCGACGCGGCCTTCCTCCAGGTGCTGCGCCTCCAGCCGAAGTACCAGCTGGACCCGGACCAGTACGCCCCCTCCATCCGGCAGGCCTTCGAGAAGCTGCGCCGCGACCTGGCCCGGACGCCCAAGGTGAAGCTGTCCTTGAAGTCCACGCTGCCCGCGTCGGACGTGTACCTGGAGGGGCTGGGCGTGGGGCAGACGCCGCTCACGCTGGAGCTGCCCGCCGGGGCGTACGAGCTGTCCATGGTGAAGGGGGACGCGGTGAGCTTCCCCCGCCAGGTGCAGGCGCAGGGGGCGGACACGCCGCTGCTGGTGGACCTGGCCTATGAGGGGTCGGTGACGGCCGCGCCCTTCCCGTGCCTGTCCGCCGCGGACGGCAACGAGGAGCGCACCTGGAGCCACGCGGTGCGCCTGGGCGGCACGCTGGGCGTGGAGGAGGTCATCGTCGTGCGGCTGGAGCGCGCGAGCAGCGGGCCCAAGTGGTTCGCCGCCACGGTGCTCAACGTCGAGGGCGGACAGAAGCTGCGCGAGGGCGGCTTCAAGACGCAGGGCCTGGACGCGCCCGGGGAGGCGCTCTCCGCGCTGGTGGACTTCGTCACCACGGGACGCTCGCCCTCCAACCTCGTGGTGATGAACAGCGCCAACGGCAAGGCGCCCTGGGACGCGGGGAGCACCCGGGGCACGGCGGCCTCCTCCGGCACGGGCGCGGAGCTCACCGCCCCCAACCTGCTGTCGGAAACGGACGTGTCCGGCGCCGCGGCCTCCCCCCGGACGGGCCTGCGCACGGCGTCGTACGTGGCGGTGGGCGCGGGCGTGGCGGCGCTGGGCGGCGCGGGCGTGGTGCGGCTGCTGGCCCAGAAGGACCTGAACGGGCTGGAGGACCGCCGCGCGGCCAACGGCGGCCAGCTCGTCAGCACGGACGCGCGAGCCGTGGCGCTGCGCGACTCGCTCGTGGGCAAGAGCCACCTGATGACGGGGCTGCTCGTGGGCGGAGGCGCGGCGGTCGTCACCGGGGCGGTGCTCTTCCTCGTGTCCTCGCCCGCGAAGGCCCCGCCCGTGACGCTGGGGGTGGCGGCGGACGGCACGGGCGCGGCGGCGAGCGTGTCCGGATCGTTCTGAGGGGACGTTCCCGGCCGGAGGTTCCTGGCCGGGAAGCACCGGGCGCGTAGAGTCGCGCCTCATGCGCGCTTCCCTCCTGCTGCTGCTGTTCACGGCGAGCACCGCCCTCGCCGCGCCCCGGACGTTCCGCGTCGACTACTTCCACACCGGCAACGCCACCGAGGAGCGCTTCAGCCTGGAGCGGCTCGTGGTGGAGCCGCTGCCCTGGCCGGGCCACCCGGCGCGGGCCATCGACGAGACGAACCTGGGCAAGTACCTCTTCGAGGTGCGGGACCGGGAGACGAACCGGCTCCTGTACTCGCGCGGCTTCGCCTCCATCTTCGGCGAGTGGGAGCTGACGGACGAGGCGAAGGGGGCCCACCGCACCTTCAGCGAGTCGCTGCGCTTCCCCTCGCCGGACCGCCCCGTCCAGGTCATCCTGAAGAAGCGCGACGCCCAGAACGCCTTCCGCGAAATCTGGTCCGTGGTGGTGGATCCGAAGGACCCCTTCGTGGACCCCTCCTCGCCGCCCGCGCCGGGCCCGCTGCTCAAGCTGCTGGAGAACGGGCCGTCGCAGGACAAGGTGGACTTCCTCATCCTGGGGGACGGCTACACGGAGGCCGAGCGCCCCAAGTTCGAGAAGGACGCGCGCAAGCTGGTGGACATCCTCTTCAGCTACTCCCCGTTCAAGGAGCGCAAGGCGGACTTCAACGTCTGGGGGCTGATGCCGAAGGCGGCCGAGTCCGGCATCTCGAGGCCGTCCACCGGCGTCCACCGCCGCCCGCCCCTGGGCTCCACCTACGACGCCTTCGGCGCCGAGCGCTACATCCTCACCTTCGACAACGCCGCGCTGCGCGACACCGCCGCCTTCGCGCCCTACGAGTTCGTTGAAATCCTGTCCAACGGCAACACCTACGGCGGCGGCGGCATCTTCAACCTCTTCAGCACCGTGGCCTCCGACAGCTTCTGGGCCCCCTACGTCTTCGTCCACGAGTTCGGCCACCACTTCGCGGGGCTGGCGGACGAGTACTACACCTCCGCCCCCATCTACGGCGCCGCGCCCGCGGAGCGGGTGGAGCCCTGGGAGAAGAACGTCACCGCCCTCCACGACCCCGCCCAGCTCAAGTGGAAGGACCTGGTGGCCCCCGGCACCCCGCTGCCCACGCCCTGGAACCAGGCCACCTATGACGCCCATGCCCTGCAGGTGCAGCAGCGGCGGCAGAAGATTCGCGCGGAGCGCAAGCCCGAGGCGGAGATGGACGCGCTCTTCCTGGCGCAGCGGGACTGGGAGGAGAAATTCCTGGGCACGCAGAAGGTCTCCGGGAAGGTGGGCGCCTTCGAGGGGGCGCACTACGAGGCGAAGGGCTACTTCCGGCCGCAGACGGACTGCATGATGTTCACCCGGGACCGGGTGCCCTTCTGCGCGGTGTGCCAGCGCGGCATCAGCGAGGTCATCGACCTGTACGCGGGTCCAGCGTCCACCCAGACCCGGAAGAGTCCCTGACTTCCTTCGATTCCCAGGCCCCTGTGCATCCTTTCGGGTGACGGGGACGTGGCAGGTGGTTGGGCAAATGGACGCCCCTCGGTTTTCGGGTGTAAGGGGGACCGCATCTGCAGTCTGACCCCATGGGAGGCATTCACATGCTGAAGCGGAGCCTGAAGCGCAGCTGGCTGCCGGCGCTCGTCACCACCGTGTTCGTCACGGTTGGCACGGGTTGCGGCGACGAGTGTGTCGATCAGTTCGACTGTCGTGACAAGGGCACGCCCCCCGAGGGGCAGGTCTACGCCTGCGTGGAGAACAAGTGCGAGCTGCGCACGCTGAACACGCCGGAAGTGGACGCGGGCACGGACGCGGGCACCGGGACGGACGCGGGCTCTGACGCCGGCACGGACGCGGGCACCGGGACGGACGCGGGCACGGATGCGGGTACGGACGCGGGCACCACGACGGACGCGGGCACGGGCCCCACGGCGTGCACCCCGGCCTGCGCGCTGACCGAGTCCTGCAACATCGAGACGAACACCTGCACGCCCTCCAGCGTCACCACGCCCCCCGCGGACACGAGCGCGCAGATCGCCGCGTTCGTCGCGGCCCCGGCGGGCGTGCTGGCCTCGCCGCTGCCGGTCAGCGGCGCGTTCGTGACCTTCATCAAGCCCGACGTGGCGGGCAGCGCGGCCACGGAGGCCTCCGGCTTCTTCCTGCAGGCCGAGGCCGGCGGGCCGGCGATGTTCGTGCGCGGCTCCGCGTCCACCACGACGGTGGCCGTGGGTGACCGCGTGACGCTGAACGTCACGGAGAAGGAGATCATCAGCAACCTCAACGTGGCGAAGACCGTCACGGACCTGACCGTGGTGAGCCAGAACCACGGCGTGTGGAACCTGGACACCGCGACGCCCGCGGGCCTCAAGGTGGACGTGAACGCGGTCAGCACCTTCGAGGACGCCGGCACGACCAGCGTCTACGAGAGCCGCATCGTCACCGTGTCCGGCAAGCTGGCGGCGGGCAACAACAGCGGCGCGGCCTTCACCGCCTTCCCGGTCATCACCACGGGTGAGCCGTCCCCCAGCCCCCTGCTCCTGCGCGTGCCCTCCACCGTGTCCTCCTACCTGGACATGGTCTCGGGCTGCGACGTGGCGGTGCCCACCGGCGTCGTCTGGCGCTTCGCCGCCCAGCCCCAGGTGTCCGTGTTCGCGCCGGAGCAGCTCTCCGTCACCGGGTGCCCTGCCCCGCTGCTGGCGAGCGCCTTCGCGACGTCGCTCACGCAGGTCAAGGTCTCCTTCAGCCGTTCGGTGGACGCGGCCAGCCTCACCGCGGTGCCGACGCAGTTCACGTTCAGCGGTGGCCTCCAGGCGCAGAGCGCGACGGTCAGCGGCAGGGACGTCCTGGTGACCACCAGCGAGCAGACCGCGGGGGCGGACTACACGGTGTCCGTCGCCAACTCCGTGAAGGACACGGTGGGTAGCGCAATCACCACCCCGAACTCGGCGAGCTTCAAGGGCTTCCGCACGGGCGCCGTGCTGCGCATCACCGAGGTGCAGCCCAGCGCGGCGAACAACCTGGACCTCGTGGAGCTGCAGGTCGTCACCGCCGGCACGACGGCGGGCCTCCAGCTGCTGCAGGACGTGAACTCCGCCGTGACCCTGGCCACCCTCCCGGACGTGGCCGTGGCCGTGGGCGACATCATCGTGGTCCACATCGCCGGCACGGGCGAGAGCGAGACCAGCGCGAAGAACCAGTTCCCCACCAGCACCAACCCGGCCAACTACGACACCGCCTGGGACTTCAAGGGCGGGACGACGGGCATCACCTTCTCCAGCCGCGTCATCCTGGTGCGTGACGCGCAGAACGCCATCCAGGACGCGGTGCCGTTCGCGCGCAACTCGGGCACGCCGCCCGCGGCCTTCCCGGGCAACCTCCAGGCCATCCAGGCCGCCGGTCAGTGGCTGCCCGCGGACTGCGGCGGCGCGCTGTGCACGACGGCCACCACCCCCACCGCGGCGGCCGTCTCCGCGGACTGGACCAGCCTGCTGGGGTCCAACGCGACGCCGGCCAGCAACACCGTCCGTCGCGTCAGCGCCACGGACACGAACATGGCCGCCGACTGGGCCGTGGGTGCTCCGTCGTGGGGCGTCGCGAATCCGTAGTCGCCGTCCCTGACACCTTGTCGTGACCTGGGGCCGCGCTCCTCCATCCGGGGAGCGCGGCCCTTCTTCTTGGATGACAGGGGGATGTGTCACGCTACGAAGCCTGGGAACGCACCGCCCGTCATCGCGATGGGCCGTGGTCCCTCTCCGGCATCTGGACCGGATGGCTTCCATGCCCCTTCCTCGCATCGTCGCGCCCCTGCTCGCCCTGCTGCTCGCCGCGTGTCCTGGCTCCACGCCTCCTGGGCCGGGGACGCCCTCCGACAGCGGTGTGCGTTCCGATGGCGGCAGCCCGGGTGACAGCGGTGTGCCCGGTGACGGAGGGGCCTCCACCGACGGAGGCGTGCCCGGCGACGGCGGCACGACTGACGATGCGGGTGCATCCACCAACGACGGCGGCGTGCCCGGCGATGGCGGCACGACTGACGATGGGGGTGCATCCACCACCGACGGCGGCGTGCCCGGCGACGGCGGTCTGCCTTCCGACGGCGGCGTGCAGGGCGATGGCGGCGTCCCGGATGGCGGTGGGGTTCCGACGCTGACGGTGGATTCCCCGGCGCTTGGGGACGGACGCGTGGGGCAGCCCTATGCCGCGCAACTCAGCGCCTCTGGCGGCCTGGCGCCGTTCACCTGGAGCTTCACCGGGACGCTGGCCGCGGGGCTCACCCTCTCCTCGGACGGTGCCCTGTCCGGCACTCCCACCGCCGCGGGCACGACCATCCCCAACTTCATCGTGCGCGACGCGGCTGGCGCGACCGCGTCCCTCCAGGTGGTGGTGCGTGTGCAACCCCCGCTCACGCTGTTCACCGTGGGGCACTGGAACCTGGAGTGGTTCGGCGCGCCCAACCAGGGCCCGGCGAACTCCACCTCCGATGGCGGCGTGACCGACGACCTCCAGATCGCGGGGGCGACGAACGTCATCCGCGGCGCGGGGGCCCACGTCTGGGGCCTGGTGGAGATGGTGGACACCGCGGACTTCAACACGCTCCTGGCGGGGCTGCCCGGTACCTACAGGGGCTTCCTCGCCAACAACACCACCTACGTCCTCAGCGGCGCGTCGCAGTACTCCGCCGGTGAGCAGAAGCCCGGCATCGTCTACGACAGCACGCTCACCTACCGCAGCGCCCAGGTCATCCTCACCGCGCAGGCCGCGGACTTCGGCGGACGCCCGCCGCTGCGCGTGGACTTCACCACCCGCATCCACGGCGAGGACGCGCCGCTGGTCGTCATCGTCACGCACATGAAGGCCTTCGAGGACCGGACGTCCTACGACCAGCGCCTGCGCTCCTCGGTCGCCCTCAAGAACTACCTGGACCAGTGGCTGCCCACGGCCCGCGTGCTCGTCATCGGCGACTGGAACGACGACCTGGACCACTCCATCACCACGGAGAACGGCGTCGCGCTGTCCTCGCCCTACCTGAACTTCCTGAACGACCCCGCGCACTACACCTTCCTCACGAAGGTGCTGACCGACGCCACCATCCGCACCACCACGGAGTACGACGACGTCATCGACCACACGATGGTCACCGACGAGGTGGCCGTGGACGCCGTGCCCGGCGGCGTGCAGGTGCTCCGGCCCGACACGTCCATTCCGGACTACGCGCACACCGTCAGCGACCACTACCCCGTCCTCACCCGCTACGACCTCAGCGGCGTTCCCGGTCCGCGCGTGCGCCTCACCGCGCCCCTGGGCGGCACGTTCGTCACGGGCACCCAGCTGACGTTCACGTGGCGCTCGGTGGGCGTGGACACCGTGCGCATCGAGGCCTCCTACGACGGCGGCAACAGCTGGGACGTCGTGGTCCCCTCGGTGAGCGCGGACGCGGGCTCCTTCGCGTGGACCGTGCCTGCCGTGGAGAGCGACCTGGTGTGCCTGCGGGTGGTGGACACGGCCAACGCGTCGCGCTTCAGCATGAACTCCGACCGCATCTGGTTCCTGCGCACGGCGCCCCGCGTGATCATCAACGAGGTGCTCGCCAACGAGCCCGCGCTCCCCGGCGGCACCGCGCACGAGTTCGTGGAGGTCTACAACGCGGGCTCCGCCCCGGTGGACCTGTCCGGCTGGAGCCTGTGGGACGCCCTGAACCGGCAGCACGTCTTCGCCCCGAGCACGGTGCTGCAGCCGGGCCGGCCCATGGTCGTCTTCGGTGGGCCGGAGGGCTTCACGCCCGGCACGCCTGACACGGTGGCGTCCTCCGGCGGGACGCTGAGCCTCAACAACACGTCGGACATCGTGCGGCTCAAGCGCGCGGACGGGGGCGTCGAGGACAGCGTCGAGTACTTCAGCACCGTGGACGCGGTGTCCATCAACCGCTCCCCGGACCTGTCGCCGGACGCGGGCTTCGTGCTGCACACCGTGCTGACGCCCGGGCGGCAGTCCTCGCCGGGCCGGAGAGCGGACGGCGGCGCGTTCTAGTCAGCGCAGCGGTGGGGACTGGGGGTTGACGCCAGGCGTCGCGGGCACGGGCACCGCCTCCACGTCCCGGGCGATCCACTCCTGGCCCTGGTCCTCGTAGGTGACGCGGATCTCATCGCCCTCGGACAGGTCGCGCAGCTGCGCGTTCTCATCGCCGCGCTTGAGCCGGGTGGCCTCGTCCACGCGGACCTCCTGCTCCTGACCCTGGCCGTCCACGAAGAGCAGCTCGTCGTCACCCACCCAGGACACCCGGCCCGCGGCCCAGCCCATGGGCCGCTGCTGCGAACCGGAGCCGCCCGTTCCCTCGGGGGCTGGAGCGGGGGCCGGCGCCCCCTTCGCCTCCGCGCCCGCGGACTTCAGGGCCTTCGGATCCACGGTCTCCTTGGAGGCCATCAGCCCGCGCAACACCTCCGAGCGTCCTTCGCGGTGCTTCGCGGAGGGCCCGTCCGACGCCGGCTCTCCCCTGTTGCACGCCGACAGCCCTCCGAATCCCAGCAGGCCCGCCACCAGCAGGCCCGCCGTCCCGCGCATTCTTCGCATTGGCCACGTCCTCCCGCATCGTGCGAAGGAGCCCGCGCCCCCATGGAGTTCGCCTCCACGGCGGCAGGGGCCCGCTCTCTCCCCGGTAAAGATGCGGACACCCTGCCCCGCGGGGAACCACGACCGCCCGGGCATAGGCACGGCGGCCCGAAGCCCGCTTCTCCCTGGCCCGGAAGGCAGGCGAGCGAGCCCTGCCCGCATGCACGCCGTCCCTGGCAATGCATATCCGGCCCCCAAGGGCCGAGGCCCGCTGCACACGCGCCGCGGTCAGCCGAACTGGTAGCCGGAGATGCGCGTCCCCATCATGGCGCCGGCCCAGGCGGTGGTGCCCCGGTCCTCACCGGCGGCACCGGCGGCGACCATCAGCGGGAGCAGGTGCTCCTCGCGCGGATGGGCGAGCCGTGCGAAGGGCGCCTGCGTCCATTGCGTGAGCATCTCGTCACGGAGGGACGCGGGGGCGGTCGCGGCGTCCTGGACCCACGCGTCGAACTTCGCGGAGACCTCGTACGCGCGCGGGTCTCCGAAGGCGCGCAGGTTGTGGAACGTCAGCCCGCTGCCGATGATGAAGACGCCCTCGTCGCGAAGCGGCGCGAGCGCCCGGCCCATGGCCAGGTGCTCCGCGGGGTCCAACCCCTGCTTCAGCGAGAGCTGGACGCAGGGGATGTCCGCCTCCGGGTACGTGAGCTTCAACGGGATGAAGGTGCCGTGGTCGTAGCCGCGCGCGGGGTCCTCCGCCGTGGCGAAGCCCGCCGTGGAGAGCAGCTCGCGCACGCGCGCGGCGAGGCTCGGGCTGCCCGGCGCCGGCCAGGTGATGCGGTACGACTCCGGCGGGAAGCCTTGATAGTCATACAGGATGGGCGGCGCTTCGGACGTCATCACCGTGGGGACGGGTTCCTCCCAGTGGGCGGAGATGACGAGCAGCGCCTTCGGCGGTGTCGTCAGGCGCTGGCCCACCTGACGCAGGTACGTCGCGAGCGACTGGACCTCCGCTTTCGGAAGGCCCATCTCCACGAACGGCCACGGGCCGCCGCCGTGCGGGATGAAGACGACGGGCAGGCGTGACGTGCTGGAAGGGTGGGTCGGCATGGTTCCCAGGTGTAACGCGCATCCTCCCTGCGCGCAGGCCGTCGAGCCATGACGCCCCGGGGTGCGCGCCCATGCCGACGAGCGCCGATGTGGACCCAGGCACAGAGCCCGGGGCTACGACACCCTGGAGAGCACCGTGTACGGCGGCAGCCTGGACAAGATGCCCCACCCCCGGTCGCACCCACGATCTCGAGTCCACGTTCCAGGACGAGCTCCTGCTCAAGACCCGGCACCGCACTCCGGGTGGATGACCGCGTCCTCGTGAAACACGGCGCTTCTGCTATGAATCGGCGAGAGGGACGGAGGGGCGGTCCCGTCGCGAAGGGGGTTTCATGAAGAGCATCACTGGAGGCCTGCTGGTCGCGTTCGGCATCCTGGGCGCTGGCGTGGAGATCGACAACCTGCGCACGGGCACGGCGGAACACACGGTCACGGGGTTCCTCCTCGCCATCCTCTTCATCCTCGGAGGGCTGGCCCTGGTCCGCTCCGCGCGGCGCGCGAAGCTGCCGCCCGAGCTGAGGGATGCGCCCGCCGTGGTACGGCCCACCCTGGATGCACGCGACGTCGAGCGGGCCGTGCTCGCCTGCGCCCAGGAGCACGGCGGCCGCGTCACCATCGCCGAGGTGGCGGCAGGCAGTCAGCTGTCGTTCACCGAAGCCAAGGAGGTGCTCGAAGGGCTCTCCCGCGCGGGTGCCTGCAGCGTCGACGTCACGGAGAACGGCGCGTTCATCTACGAGTTCAATGGCCTGATGCCGCGCGAGCCAGCACGCGCGGCCCTCAAGTCCTGAGCAGCGCGCCGGCCGGCCGCGGCTTGACTTTAAATCTACATAGGTAGATTTATGGGGCATGCCACGAACCCGCGCGTTGTCGAATCACGCCCGCTCCGTTCTTGCCGCGCTGCTGGATGCCGGCGCGGGCTGGTCGCACGGGTATGAGCTGTGCCGTCTCGCGGACGTGAAGTCGGGCACGCTCTACCCGCTGCTGATCCGCCTCGAAGCGCAGGGCTATCTCGAAGCCGAGTGGCAGCAACCGGCGGAGGGCGGGCGGCCGCCAAGGCACGCCTATCGCCTGACCAAGACCGGGGTCCAGCTCGCGCGCGACAATCCGCCAGAGCGCAAGGTGGCTGCTCGCTCCGGCCTTCGCACGGCGACGACATGAGCGTCCGAGTCCAACGACGTGTGGCAGACCTGCTGTGCCGTGCCCTGCAGTTCATCCTGCCGCCGCGGCTGCGCGACTGGGGGCTGGCCATCCGCTACGAACTCGCGGAGATCCCCGACGACACCCAGGCCCTGCTGTTCGCGCTCGCGAGCGTCCGTGGCCTGGCGCCGCGTGCCCTCGGCCAGCTCCTGATGCACCCCTTCGTCGCCCTGCTTGGAGCCGCGGTCCGTGCGTCACGGGGTTTCGGTGCGTTGCACGGCCCGCGTGCCGTCGGTGCGCTCTGCGCGGTCGGCGCGGTCGCCCTCGGGCTCGTCTCCATGACGGTCGCCGGCGCGCCTGTCCGCTATCTCGGCGTCAACGCTGGCGCGCTCGTTCTGGGCCTTCTCTTGCTGGCCCTCGTCAGCCGCATCCCGGAGGGGGCTGGACGCTTGTCCGGAGCCCTGATTCTCGGACTCTCGGTCCTCCTGCTCGCCACCGCGCTCGTCGGCCTCCGCATCGAGGGGATTTCTCGCTGGGTCAAGCTCGGTGGCGTGGTCGTGCAACCGAGCCTTGTCCTTCTGCCGTTCATGCTTGCCGCATTCTCCCGGACGCGCACCCCGCTTGCGACGACGGGGATGGTCGTTGCCGCGCTGGCCATGGCGCTCCAGCCCGACCGTGCGATGGCGGCCATGATGACCGCGACGCTGGCGACTGTCGTGGCGACGCGCGCGGACCGGCTGACGTGTCTGGCACTCACGGCCAGCCTCGCGGCGTTCATGGTGACGCTGCTGCGCCCCGACGCGCTTCCAGCCGCCCCCTTCGTCGACCAGGTCCTCCTTTCGTCCTTCGCGGTCCATGCCCTTGCCGGGCTGGCCGTCGTGGCCGGCTCGGCACTGCTGCTCGTCCCTGTGCTCATCGGTGGTTCCTATGACGAGGAGCGCCGCGCGACCTCTCTCGCCTTCGGGTCTGCCTGGCTTGCGGCGAGCCTTGCCGCCGCGTTCAGCAATTCCCCGACACCGGTCGTGGGCTACGGCGGCAGCGCGATCCTCGGCTATCTCCTGAGCCTTTCGACCCTGCCGAGGCCGGTGAGCGCGCGGGGCGGCCCAGCAATCGCCCCGCCCGACAAGCCGCTGGCTTCGCGCGACAGCCATTCAAGAATCGCACTCGCCTAGCCCCCCAAACGGATGCCCAGCCATGACAATGCCTCGCCCTGGACGGCGGGTTCGCTACCTATTGCCTGCGGTACTGCTCGCGGTCGTGCTCTGGTTCACGTGGACGCGGCTCACGCGCAGTCGCGGCGACCAGCGGGCCTCGTTCACGCCCGCGATTCAGCAGTGCGACGCGCTAGGGCCCCTGCGTTACTGCATCAACAGGGCCGCCGGGGGCACCAACGGCGACGTCGTCTATCATCACCACGGGCGCAATCTCGACGAGACGAGCTGGAACGACGACACCTATTTCACCGGCATGCTGCAGGCGCAGTGGCAGGCCACGGGAGCCCTCCCTCCCACGGTGGTGACCGTTTCGTACGGCTCGACGTGGCTCCTGACTCCGAAGGGCGCGAAGGAGAAGAGCGGACTCCTCGATGACTTCATGGCACGTCTGCCCGCCATCGAGGCGAAGGTGGGACGCCCCCGGCGGCGGATGCTGTTGGGGGAGTCGATGGGTGGGCTCAACGTCCTTGTCGCGGGCCTGTCCCATCCGGCGCGGTTCGCGAAGGTCGCGGCGCTCTGTCCGGGCGTCTACACCGACACCCCCTTCTCCTCCTTTGACACCATCAGGGCCTCGATGGAGCGCACCGGGGCCGATCCCAAGATCGTGTTCGGCGTCTGGTTGATGGCGCGCGAATACGTGGCCGACGAAGTCGAATGGCGCCGCGTCTCGCCCCTGGAGCTGGTGGCGCAGGCGGGGCCCGACCATCCGGAGCTCTATCTCTCCTGCGGCCTCTACGATGCCTACGGCAACTACGAAGGCACCCAGCGCCTGGCCAACCTTGCCCGTCAGCGTGGCGTCAGGACCGAGTGGAACCCGCTCTATGGCGGCCACTGCGCGTCCGACGTGGCGTCGCTGGCCGACTTCCTCGTGAGATGAGCCAACGGGCTGCTCCCCTCATGGAGCACTGAGCGCGTGGTTGCTCAAGGTGACGCGGACTGCATGAGCCCTGCCCGTGCCAGCAGTTCACGCACACGCCGCGCCAGCGTGATGTGCTCGGGGTTGGCCACGGTGAAGCGCTCGGGGGTCAAGATGATCAACGTGCCCTTGTCCTCCACGGGCTCGATGCGCACCGGAGCTGGAAGCGGCGGCACCGTGCCCAGGTGACTGGAGAGGTACGTCACCCAGCCAAGCCACACGTCGGCCTTGCCGTCCTTGTCGTCCAGGTCTCGATGCGTGCGGGACATGGCCGCAGCCCAGTCGGGTTCCCAGGCAAGTGCCATGCTGCGCGTCACGTCCATCAGCACGGAGGGCGTGAAAATACGCTCCGCGTTCGCTCCCTGGCTGGGGAGCGACAAGAAACAGGAGTTGGAAACCGCTTCCGCATATCCGCCGCAGTGGATGCGCAGGGCCGCGCAATCACGACTGGCTCCGCCGTTGTCGAACCAGAAGCTAAAGCCCAGGTCCTCAAAGACGGGCCCCCCATTCTCCCGGTTGACGCCTCGCCGGAACATCTCAGCGAGCGTAGGCATGTCGGGCGGCATGAGTGGATGCTTGCGCGCGTCCTTGCGCGACCTGGCGGGCTTGTACCAATGGGCCAGGAACGGGTCACACTCAGCCAAGAAGTTGAGCAAGCGCGCTGTGCGACGGGCGCACTCCTCGGGAGACTCTTTGCGCGGCCCCCAGTAGGCACCTGCAAAGTAGGTATCGGGATAAGTCTCTGAGTCGGCCTTCACGCGCATGAGGTTATCCACTCAGAAAGCTGGGGTGTGGACGATTTCGACCCCCACAACACGCGCGTTCTTGAGGAGTTCGCGGAAGGCATCGGCAGCCACCTTTTCCGCGACATGCCACCGGACGGGAATACCCATGCCACGAGCCATTCTGCTCTGGCGCTCTGCTTGCTCAACGAGCATCTGTGCTCCGGAGTTCCGGAACCAATCCTTGGGCTCAAGGCCATCAAAGAACTTCGCGTATCCGGGTCCCTTGGCCTCCAGCAGTACTCCGTCCTTGAAGCCGTCGAACTTCACGCCACCAGCCTGCGTGCTCGCGCCACCGACCCAATACGCTTCATCCGCGGTGTGCCCGGTGATCTGCTCCTGATAGCGCCGAGCGGGCGGCTTCATGGACTCCTTCGCCGGTCCCCACTGTCCAGGCCCCTGGGAAGGCGCTCCTCCCTTCGGGGCCGTGTTCGCCCGCTGGAGGATGACGGCCGCCCCGGGGCCGCCGCCGAGGGCCGCCGCCGCGCGCCCTGCTGGCACCGCGACGCGCTCCAGCGCCAGCGCGCCCTCCGCCGACAGCGAGAGCACCGGCACCGTGACCTCCGCGCCCAGCGCCATCCCCTTCAACGTCCGCGTCGTTGCTGAAGCCGCGCCCCCGGTCATGAGCAGGCCCGTCGTCAGCCGCGACACCTCGCGGATCTGCTCGCCACGGGTCATGGACTGGAAGCGCTCCCAGTACGCAGGCGACGAGGCGATGAGCGCCGCGACACCCGCTGGCAAGCGGCTCAGCCCCACCAGGCTGTCCACGGGACGCGTGAGCAACTGGCCCAGCGCGTGGTACAGCTCCACGAAGGCGTCCTCCGCTCCATCCAGGGTGCGGCTGATGACGTCCGCGTCGTCGTACACCTCCGCCAGGGGCCGCCAATCCGACGCCCGGAGCTGCGCGTCCACGGCGCGGAAGACACCACCCTTGCCGCTGTAGAATCGGCCCAGCTCGAAGCCATGCGCTCGGAAGGCGCCGTCCTTCCACTCGACGGGGGCCACCTTCTGCTGCGTGCGCCCGGTGACGACCCACGCCAGATGGCCGTCCGGTCGCAACACCGCGATCTGCTCCCGAGAAAAGCGCTCTACCCGCCGCAGGAGTTCCTGCCGCGTGACTTCGCCTCCCTCCATCACCTCGCGCAGGATGAAGCCCGCGGCCATGCGAGGCGGAAAGGCGCTCAACGTGACGGACTTGCCCAGCAGCACGCCCAGCAGTCGCGCCGCTTGCGCGGGCGTGAGTGAGCCTTCCAGGGGGCGTTCGTCTCGCGACTCCAGCCCCGCGTTCGTCAGCAACTGCTCCCAGGCATCCATGCGCACGCCGGAGCCCGTGATGGCGCGAACGGAACTGGAGCCTGGAGCCCGCGCCCGCGCCCGCGCGGAGTCCGCGGACTCCCGGGGCGCGTAGCGCAAGGTCCTGCTGGAGGCAGTCGAGGCACAGCCCGTGAGAAACACGACCGCGCAACACAACAAGATGCCCAGGCGCATGGCTCCACTCCAGGTCCGGACGCCGGTGACGACGTCCCGGCCGGGAGTGTCTCGCATTCAGCCACGTCAGCGGTGAGCCTGGCCGCTGACGTGGCGCCAGCCGCGCCTACTGAATCGCGAAGATGAGCGTCACCTTCGCCTGCACCGTCTGCTCCTCCGGCTGGATGGGCGTGGTGGGCGCGGCTCGCGACTCCGCCATGTCCATGGCGAAGGTGGCCGGGTACAGGCGCGGCGCTTCCGTCACCGTGCTCGCGTCCAGCACCGCGCCCAGCTTCACGTTCAGCGACGCGGCCAGCACGTCCGCGGACTTGCGCGCGCGCGACACCGCCTGCCGCAGCGCCTCTCCCTGCACCGCGTCCTGGCGGCTCAGCCCGAAGCGCACGGAGTCCACCCGGTTCGCTCCCGCCGCCAGCGCCTTGTCCAGCAGGCCCCCCACCTTGGAGAGGTCCGTCACGTGGACGCTCACCAGGTTGCTCACGCGGTAGCCCTTGAGCTTCGGCTCACCGCCCTGCGGCGGCGACGGCGTGTACTCCGGATAGACGTTGTAGTTGCGCGTCTGCAGGTCGCGCTTCGCGATGCCCGCCCCCGTGAGCGCCGCGAGCACCTTCTCCATCCGCTTCGCGTTCTCTTCCCCCGCGGCCTTCGCGTTCGGGGCGGACGTCTCCACCGCCACGTCGATGAAGGCCTCGTCCGGCTGGGCCTTCACCTCGCCCGTGCCCTCCACGCGCAGCGTGCGCACCTGCGGATCCACGGGCGGCCGCGGCTGCGGCGAACCCGACGGCGGGACCTGCGTCTGCGCCGCGGCCGTGAAACCCGCGAGCACCACCAACGTCGTCAACATCCTGCGAACAGCGGACATGGCGCCTCCTTCCCAAGGCTCGAAGAGCCCTCGCGCGTGTAGCGCGAAAGCCCCTCACGCCCCAAGGACGCCCCGACCCCGGCGGACATTCACCAGGACCCGGGCGTCTGGCGCCGAACGCTCGCTTCAGTGCAGCGAGTCGCCCGAGGAGTCCAGCGACATCACGGACTCCAGCGGCTTCCTCAGCTTGCGCGGCGCGGCCTTGCGCACCTGCGTCACCGCCTTGCGGCGCGCGACGCGCAGCGCGTCCCGCCCCATGTCCATCACCGCCGCCACCGCCCCCGTCAGCAGGTTGCCCGGCGGCGTGTCCGGCTGGGCCGGGTGCGGGTGCGTGGGCGCGGCCTTCTTCGCCAGCTCCAGCGCCTCGCCCACCTGCCGCAGCTCCTGCGGCTTGAAGGCCTTCTTCACCTCCGGGAAGAGGTACTGCTCCTCCTCCGTGACGTGGGCGCGCACGTTCTCCATCAGCACGTGCACCTTGGCGTCGAAGCGCTCGGCCTCCGGCGGCAGCGTGTCCAGCTCCGACAGCACCCACTTCACCACGTGGTGCTCCTCCAGCCCGCGCAGCACGTCCGCGGACAGCGACTCCGAGCGCGCGCGCACGGCCGGGTAGAAGACCTGCTCCTCGATGGCGGCGTGGATGGACAGCTCGCGCACCATCTCGTCCACCAGCTTGCGCTTGTGCGCCAGCGCGTGGTCGCCTGCCTTCTCGAACTTGCGGAACAGCTGCTCCACCGTCTTGTGGTCCGCCTTCAACAACATGATGGCATCCATGGGCCGTCTCCCTTCCGTCGAATCAGGGGCCGCGCCTCCCCCGTCGTGAAACCGCCCGGGTCCGGAAGGGCCCTGGCGCAGCGCGGCACGGAGTGAAGGGTGGGGATGGATTCCCGGCCGTGCCCACCCCCGCCGCCCAGGTCCCCGCGTCCGCACGGAGGGCAGGCGGGCGACGGGGCCCGAGTGTCCGGTAGCTGTCGAAAAACCGCACCGGTCCCCACTCCCCGGACGGCCCGGGCGTGCACACCGTGCGCGGCCAGATCGGTCTCGCGCGGGCGGCGGGCAAGGGAACAGGGGCAATACCGTGACGACGAACACGCTGCGTCTGCGGGTGGCGCGCATCACCCGCGAGGCGGAAGGCATCCAGTCCTACGAGCTGGTCTCCCAGGACGGCGGCGCCCTGCCCGAGTTCGAGGCCGGCGCCCACCTGGACGTCCAGGTGCCGGGCCTCAACGGCATGCGCCAGTACTCGCTCTGCAACGACCCGGGCGAGACGCACCGCTACGTCATCGCCGTGCAGCGCGACGCCAACGGCCGCGGCGGCTCCAAGGCGATGCACGACCACGTCCACGAGGGCGACGTGCTCACCGTGAGCGAGCCCATCAACGACTTCCCCCTCCTGTACGGGCGCAGCTATGTGCTCATCGCGGGCGGCATCGGCATCACGCCGTTGCTGGCCATGGCGCGCCTGCTGGAGCGCACCGGCGCGCAGTGGGTGCTGCACTACTGCGCCCGCGACGCGGACCGCACCGCCTTCCGGGAGCTTTTGTCCACGCCGTCCTTCGCGGGCCGCGTGCACCTCCACCACGACGGGGGCGACCCCACGAAGGGGCTGGACGTGCGGGCGCTGCTGGCGACGCGCGGCCCGGGCACCCGGCTGTACTGCTGCGGCCCCGCGGGCCTGATGAAGGCCGTGCGCGAGGCGGCCGCGCTGCACAAGTGGCCCTGGGAGAAGGTGCACTTCGAGGCCTTCACCGCCGAGGGCACCTCCGCCACCCATGCGACCGCGGAGGAGGACTTCGAGGTGGCGCTCAAGAGCACCGGCCAGGTGCTGCGCGTCCCGGCCGGCAAGACGGTGCTCAACGTGCTACGCACCCACGGCGTCAAGGTGGAGAGCGACTGCGAGGCGGGTTCGTGCGGCACCTGCGTCACCCGCGTGTGTGAAGGAACCCCGGACCACCGTGACACGTTCTTCCAGCAGGAGTCCGCAGGCGACGCGCGGATGCTCGTTTGCGTGTCACGCGCCCGGTCCAAGCGGCTGGTGCTGGACCTGTAACCTCCCCGTGCCCGGCGTTTTGGAGCGCGCCAGTGCGCGGCGGGCCGCCTATGCTCGCGCCCCGCTCGTACACGAGAGAGGCTGATGAGCGACGGGACGTTGTTCTCCATGGACACTCCGCCCACCGAGGCCCGGTTCCAGAACCGGCTCTGGGTGGCGGACCTGCTGGACCTCACGGGCGCGGCGCTCGTGGGTTGGGGTGCGGTGCGCGCGGCGGAGTGGGTGTCCACGGCCGGTCTGTTGGGGTTCGCCATGGGGGCCGCCTGGCTCCTCCTGTCCTGCGTGGGCGGGCTGACGGGGCTCACCCCCGGCCGCCACGCCCTGGGCCTCAAGCTGGAGCGCGCGGAAGGGAAGACGCCCGGCCTGGGCGCGGGCCTGCTGCGCGCGCTCACCGCGCCGGTGGAGCTGGTGCTCCAGGTGGTGCTGCAACGCCGGCCGCTGGATGCGCAGCTGGGCGTGCACGCGAGCGTGATTCCGGGCGGCTTTCGCGGCTGGGCGCGCAGCCTGCCCTTGCCGCTGGTGGGGCTGGTGCTGCTCCTGGGCGCGGTGTGGAGCATCGTCACGCCCACGCGTCAGGAGATGCTCCAGTACCTGGACCGCACGCTGACCGGGTGGCACTGCTGCCACGGCACGCGCGAGGTGACGTGGCAGTGCCGCACGTCCCTGTCCCGCGCCGTGCGCAACGCGAGCGGCGGCGACACGGAGGTGGCGGACTTCGTGCGCAACGAGTGCCCCGTGGCCGCCGCGCGGCTGGGGCCGTGAACCGCGGGGAGCCCCGGGCTCCCGTGCCGCGCGCTCAGCGCTTGATCAGCGCGAAGGTGTCCTCGCCCTCGTCGCAGCTCACCCACACGGCCTTCTCCGGCACGGGGGGCGCCTTGTAGTTCACCCGGAAGTAGCGATCCTCCACCGGCACCTTGTGCGTCTGGTAGGGGTCGAGCTTCGCCATCCGGGCTTCCTTCCGCCCGCTCAGGACGATGGCGCAGTTGTGCCAGGTCCGGGTGTCGGAGCTGACCAGGTAGAGGGTGCGGCTGAAGCTGCTCCCCAGCAGGCCATCCATCTCCGCCTGTCCCAGGAGGCGTGAGCGCTCCACGGGCTTCGGCTCGGGCGTGGGCGTCGCGACCGGCGTGGGCTCGGGCTCGGGCGGGGGCAACGTCGGGCCCGAGGGGCGCGCGGTCATCAGCACGAAGCGCGGCTCCTTCGACGCGTCCGCCTCCGCGTCCAGCCGCAGGGTCATGCGCTGGCGGTTCGGGTGGATGGACTCCACGGTCGCCGTCCCCAGCACCGGGCGCTTGCGGGTCCCCTTCTGCGGGGGCCCCACGACCTTGAACACCGTGCCCGCGTTGATGCCCTTGGGCACCTCCGCGTTCACCACGCGCTGGCCGCTGCCCGTTTCGCCGATCTTCGCCACGGGCAGATGCGCGGGCACCAGCTCCACCGGACGCGGCACGGGCCGCTTCGTCCCGGCGACGGGCTTTACCTCCGTCGGGGGCTTCACCGGCTCGGGCTTCACCTCGGGCTCTTCCGCGCTCGCCACCACGCCCGCGTCCACGGCGGCCTCGGGAGGAGGCTCCACGGGCGGCGTCACCGCGGGAGGCGGCTCCACCTTCGGAGGCGCGGCCGCCACCACCGGCTCGGAGGGCGGGAGTGCCTGGGGCACCACGGGCTGCTCGGCCGTGTGCGAGCGGAGCACGAAGGTGGTGATGCCCACGGAGGCGCCCACCAGCAGCAGCGCCGCCACGGCGATCCGCGCCACCGGCCTGCGCTCGGGCCGCGCCGGCACCTCCCCGGACGTGCTCGGGGAGACAGCCCCCTGGGCCGGTGCGGCCGGCAGGTGCACCGCCGTCGCGCCCAGCGCGGCCGCGTCCACGTCGTCGGTGCTCCGCGCCACGCCACCAGAGCCCGGCGTGCTCCGCGCCACGCCTCCGGACCCCGGCGTGCTCCGCACGCCTCCAGAGCCCGGCCCCTCCGCCAGCCCTGGCGAAGGATGGGACACGAACGTGCCCCCGGGCCCCATCGACGGCCCGTCCACTTCGATGCGCCCGGTGTTGGGCCTGTTGCCGGCCGGATCCTCCGGGGTCCGCAGCGCCGTGGCACCGAAGGCCGCTTCGTCCGCGGCCGCGTTGCTCCCGGAGCCGGAGCCGCTGTACAGCGCCGTGCCGGAACCGCTCCGGGGCGCCGGGGACGGCGTGCGCCGCTCGCCGTGCACGCCGGACGTCAGCTTGCGCTGCTCGGCGAAGGCCTCCGGGCAGAGCGCGCGGACGAACTCGCCCACCTCCTCCGCCCCCATGGGGGTGCCCGAGCGCAGGAGCTCCGCGTTGAGCGCCCGCGCGAAGTCGTCCGCCCGCGAGTACCGGTCCGCCGGAGTCGGCGCGAGCGCGCGGCGCAGCACGGCCTCCAGCGACGGCTCCACGTCCGGACGGAAGTCCGTCAGCGGCGGCACCACCGGGTGCGACATGGCCGCCATCATCTCGCCCACGGTGCCGTGGGGAACCAGCCCACGGCCCGCCAGCATCTCCCACACCACCACCGCGCAGGAGTAGATGTCGCTGCGGTGATCCAGCGGCTCCGCGCGGACCTGCTCCGGCGACATGTAGCCCAGCTTGCCCATCACCGTGGACGGCAGCGTGTACTTGCTGCGCGCGGTGGACTTCGCGAGGCCGAAGTCGATGACCTTCACCTCGCCCTCGTACGACACCATCACGTTGTGCGGGGACACGTCGCGGTGGACGATGCCCAGGGGCTCGCCGTCCGTGCCCGTCTTGCGGTGCGCGTACCCCAGGCCCTCCGCCATGCGCTGGCCGACGTAGAGCGCCACCGGCGTGGGCACCGCCCGCCCCTGCACCCGGGCCTGCTCCAAGAGGTACCCCAGGTCCACGCCCGCCACGTACTCCAGCGCCATGTAGTAGGTGCCGTCCGCCTCGCCCATGTCGTACACCTGGGCGATGGAGGAGTGGACCAGGTGCACCAACACCTTGGCCTCGTGGTGGAACCGGTCCAGGAACTGCCGGTCCTTCACCAGCCCCGGCAGGATGGTCTTCACGATGCAGGGCTTCTCGAAGCCCGCCGCCCCGGACAGCTTCGCCAGGTACACCTCTCCCATGCCGCCCTGGCCCAGGAGGTGGACGAGCTCGTAGCGCCCGAAAAAACGGGGGGACTCTGTGGGTGCGGTGCTCATGGCTTGGCGCTCCGGAGCGCAGCACGGACTCCCCCATGGAATCAAGCCGCGCACCACGCGCCTCCCCTTCCTTCCCTGCCTCCAGACCCCGCGGGCGCAAAAAAGAGAAAGTCCCGAGGCCAACGGAATTCCCGAGCCCGTGTTCCTCCTGACAACAGGTCTGTTGTGCACCCCAGCACGTCCGGGCCGCCCTCTGGGCCTGGGGACGATGCGAGTCCGCCCGGGGATGCGTTCCCTCAGAGCAGCACACCGCTTCCTTCCCAGGTGAGGGGGGCGGGCACCTCCCGGTCCTCCGCCATGCGGGGGACCACCCTCGGGAGGGGCGTCCTGCTTGGAAGGAGTCGCGTCATGATGCGTTGGGGTTTCGTCGGGTTGCTGGCGCTGGTCGCGTGTGCGCCGGAGTCGTCCACGCGCGCCTCCGCGCAGGGACAGGTGTGCCCGGGTGTCCTCACCGGAGAGGTCATCGGAGAGACGGCGGCCCGCCAGGGACTGGACGGAACGCAGCCCTCGCGGACGCAGGACGACGGGCGCGAGCCGGTCATCATCCGCTTCCGCCGGGGAGGAGACCCCACCCACGCCTCGGCCGTCACCGCCTCCGGCGCCAGCTTCACCGCGAGCACCGGCGCGAAGGTGAGCGCCGTCTACCGCAACATCCCCGCCGTGGCCGCGCGCGTGTCGCCCACGGAGCGCTTCATGCTGGAGCGCAGCGAGCTGGTGGAGAGCATCGAGGTGGACCAGCTCTGGAGCGCCCAGGGTCTGGCGCCCGCGCCATCCGCGCCGCCGCCGCGCCAGGTGGCGGCCGCCAACCTCACGCCCACCGACGAGTACACGGAGGGGCTGCGCCTGGTGCAGGCCCCGGAGGTGTGGGACGCGAACGGGGACGGCGTGCTGGACGACGGCGCGCCCACGGGCCAGGGCGTGAAGGTGTGCATCATCGACAGCGGGCTGGACCTGGAGCACCCGGAGTTCAAGGGCGCCGTGGCGGCCAGCCACGACTTCCTGGACAACGACGACGACGCGAACGACCGCGGCGGCCAGGGCCAGTGGGGCCAGGGCCACGGCACGCACGTGGCGGGCATCGTCGCGGCGCGCATGGGCCAGGGCGGCGTCACCGGCCCCCGGTCCAGCCCCGGCGGCATGGTGGGCGTGGCGCCCAACGCGTCGCTGCTCATCGCGCGCGTGCTGGACCTGCAGGGGCACACGCAGATGAGCGTGGTGCTCTCCGCCATGGAGTGGTGCGAGTCCCAGGGCGCGCGCGTCGTGTCGCTGTCGCTGGGCGGCGGCACCGCGACGCGCAGCACGGTGGAGGCGTTCCAGGCGCTCCTGGACCACGGCCTGCTGGTGGTGGCGGCCGCGGGCAACCAGGGCGGCCCGGTGCTGTACCCGGCGTCCGACCCGTCCGTGCTCGCGGTGGGCGCGGTGGACTCGCGCGAGCGGCGCGCGAGCTTCTCCAACGCGGGCCCGGAGCTGTCGCTCGTGGCGCCCGGCGTGGACGTGCTGTCCACCTTCCCCCGGGGACTGGGCGCCTTCGCGGAGATGTCCGTGGAGGACGCGTCTCCCCTGTCGCGCTCGCTCCTGTATTCGCCCACGGGTGACACCTCCGGGCGGCTGGTGGACTGCGGCCTGGGGGATTCCCTGGACGCGTGCCTGGACGCCACCTGCGACGGCTTCGTCGCCTACGTGCGGCCGGGCGCGGTGCCCGTGGATCAGGCCATGGCCAACGTGATGCGGCAGGGCGCGCGCGCCGTCATCTTCGGCGCCGAGGACGCCCCCGCGGGCGGCGCGGTGGACATCCTCTCCCTGCCCCGCAACGGCCACTGGGCCCCGGCCGTCAGCGTCAACCAGGCCGCCAGCACCATGCTGCGCCAGCGGCTGGGCGCGGACGCGCGGCTGTCCCTCCTGCCGGTGGACTACACCCACGTGTCCGGCACCTCCATGGCCGCGCCCTACGTGACCGGCGTGGCCGCGCTCCTGTGGAGCGCCCGGCCGGAGCTCACGCCCCAGCAGGTGCGTGAAACCCTGGAGTCCTCCGCGCGCGACCTGGGCACCCAGGGCCCCGACTTCATCTTCGGCCATGGCCTGGTGCGCGCGCGCGACGCCTTGCAGCGGCTGCAGTGAGGCGCGCGTTTCTCAACAGCTGGGAGACGCAGGCCGGACGCGGAGCGCGGGTGTCGGGGAGCGAAAAAATGCTCCGCGTAACGAAATCGAGAACTCACTTCTGCGTGGAATGAAAGCGCGCCGGGATTGTACGTGGCGCGCGCCAATGGCTGCCGGGAAGGCGGCCAATCGGCGCGAAAACCCTTTCATTCTTGAATTGAGGATCTCCATGTTGCGAATTGCAGTTGCCGCCCTGGTCGTTGCCGCTACGGGTTGCGCCTCTTCGAGTGGCGCGGCGGCCGCGGGTCGTGCGGGCAACGCCACGGTCACGGGCAGCGTCGCGTACCCCGCGACGGGCCTGCAGGGTGACCCGTGCTCGGCGGTGCGGGTGACGGTGGCGGAGGGCAACTCCCCGGCCCTGGGTTGGGGCGAGGTGAAGCAGAGCCGCAACAACCGCTGCAGCTTCAACGTGCGCGGGCTGCCCGAGGACAAGGACCTGACCGTGGAGCTGGGGGTGGACGCGGGCCTCAAGTGCGCCAACGGCGCGGCGCCCACCGTCACCCCGGGCCCCACGAAGATGAAGATCGCCAAGTTCGCGGCGCCGGTGGTGAGCTTCAAGCTGGCCTGCGAGTAGCGCTCCTGAAGTCCCGTTGAAGTGCCTCACCGCGTGAAGGCCGGGTGGCCCCCAGAGGGGTCCCCGGCCTTCGTGCGTGGACGGCTGCATGCCCGGCGGGGAGACAGGGACCATTGATTGCTGAACACAAGGGCGCGAAGCTGCCCCGGCCCATGACTGGTCTCCGTCCGCGTACCGCCGTGCTCGCCCTGGCCCTGCTGGGGGCCGGCTGCGAATCCGAAGTGCCCTTCCCCACCGACGACGAGTTGGATGAGCTGAGCGCCCTGCATACGCAGAGTGCGAAGCCGGAGGTGGACCCCACCAACAAGTGGGGCGACAACGCGGACGCGGCGGCGCTGGGCCAGCGGCTGTTCGAGGACCCGGGGCTGTCGCGCTGCGGGACGGTGTCCTGCAAGAGCTGCCACGCCGGGGAGTCCTACACGGTGGAGACGGCGACGGCGGAGGGCTGCGGAGGCCACCCGTCCGAGCGCAACCCGCCCAGCCTCCTCAACATCGGCTACAGCCGCTGGTTCATGTGGGACGGGCGGGCGGACCGGCTCTGGTCACAGGCGGTGCTGCCGCTGATGAACCCCATCGAGATGGACTCGGACGCGACGGTGGTGCGCACGCGGCTGTCCGCGGAGCCCTCGTACACGGCGGCGTACGCGCAGCTGTTCGGCAAGGCGCCCGCGGACGAGTCCGACCCGGACCGGCTGATGACGAACGTGGGCAAGGTGCTGGCGGCGTACCAGCGCACGCTCAACCGCACCGACGCGCCCTTCGACGCGGACGTGCGGCGCTTCCTCCAGGCGGTGGAGGCGGGCACGCAGGAGCAGGACCCGGCGTACCTGGGCCTGAAGACGTTCGTGCGCAAGGGCCAGTGCGTGGTGTGCCACAAGGGCCGCTCGCTGACGGACGACAAGTTCCACAACCTGGGGCTGAAGGACTCCGGCCCGGGGCGGCGCGGGCAGGCGGCCGCCGTGGACGCGCTGCTGGCGTGGCCGCTCAACGCCTCGGGCGCCTACAGCGACGCGCCCGGCGGCACGGACGCGGCGCGGCTGTCCACGCTCAAGGCGCAGGCGCAGGCGAAGCCCACGGAGGTGGAGGGCGCGTTCCGCACGCCGTCCCTGCGCAACGTGGCGCTGAGCGCGCCGTACATGCACACCGGCGCGGAGAAGACGCTGGAGGACGTGGTCGAGTTCTATAACAAGGGCGGCGACCCGGACGGCAGCTTCGCCGGCGTGCGCACGGAGACCATCGTCAAGCTGGACCTGAGCAGCGAGGAGAAGCAGGCGCTGGTGACGCTGCTCAAGTCCATGACGGGCGCGGCGAAGTAGGCCTCAGCGCACCAGGTGGAAGGACGTCTGACGCTGAAAGGCCCATTGCACGGCGCCTTCCGCGTCCACCACGACGTCCTCCTCCTGGGCGGAGCGCACGGGCTGGCCCTTCCATTCCGGCACGGGGCTGGTGGCCTGCAGCTCGATGGAGAACCAGGAGTTGGGCATCACCTTGTGCTCGCCGTTGCCGGGCACGCCCTCCTGGCGGTCCCACATGCCAATCATGGGGCCCGCGCCGTGGCCGTGCAGGCCAATGGGGTGTGAGTACACGCTGCCGTCGAGGCCCTCCGACTTCATCTTCGCGAGCGCGGCGCGCAGGACCTCGTTGCCGGTGCGGCCCGGCTTGATTTCACCGGTGACGATGTCCTGGAGCCGGTTGGACGCCAGGAGCGCGGCCTTGAGGCCCGCGGGGGCGTCCGTCTCCCCGTCGCGCAGCACGTAGCCCATGTGCTGGGTGTCGGTGTTGAGGCGCAGCGCGGTGACGCCGAAGTCGCAGTGGAGCACGTCGCCGCGCTGGATGACGGGGGTGTCGCCCAGCTGTTCGTCGGTGGCGCCCTGGCGCTGCACGTCCACGTCCGGCTGGAACCAGGTGTCCAGGCCTTCGTCGGCCAGCCGCTGGCGCATCCACCACTCCACGTCCTGGGTGGTGGTGGTGCCGGGGGTGATGACGGCGCTGGAGAAGGCGGTCTGGATGAGGTTCCAGGCATACTTCTGGAGGTCGGCGTAGAAGCGGACCTCGTCGGCGCTCCTCCAGCCGAGCACGTCCAGGGGCAGGCCGCCGGCGGGCTTGAGGCGCTTCACCCAGGTGGGGCCCAGGGCCTGGGCCATGCCCTCGTATTCGCCGTGGGTGAGGCCGTCCGCGAAGGCGATGGCGGGGGACACGTTGATGGCGATGGAGTCCGGCTTGCGCTCCTCCACGACCTGCTTGAGGAGCTGCCACTGCTCGGGGCCCAGGAGCTCCGCGGCGCGCTGCGAGCCGCCCCGGTCCACCATCATCGCCGCGCGGCGGGCCTCATAGAGGCCGCCCTGGGTGCTGCCGCCCAGCGCCAGGCGCTCCACGCCCTTGTCCGCGCCGCGGTCGAAGAAGACGTAGATGGTGCGGCGGCGGGCGGAGAAGGTGGTGGGGGAGACGAGCGCCTTGAAGACGGGGTCCTCGTTGTACTCGCGCATGGGGACGACCCACATGCGCACGCCGTACTTGCGCATGAGCTGGGGCACGCCGGTCTCCAGCCGTTCCTGGAGCCACGCCTGCTGGCGCGCGGCCTGTTCGCGCAGCGAGCCGAAGGGGCGCACCGGCGCGGCGGGAGCTGACGGAGCCGCGGCGGCCGGCGCGGCGGCGACCGGGGCCTCGGGCTTCGCGGGAGCGGCGGGCGCGGTGGCGCAGGCGGAGGAGCAGACGAGCGGGACGAGGAGCAGGTGTTTCCAGGAGCGCATGGGCGCGCAGTCTGTCACGCGCCCTGACACGTCGCGCGGCGGAACGACCTTCCGGAACCGCCGTTGTCAGTCATTCGCGGAAAAGCCAGACACGCTGTCCTGGCTTCACTTTGAATCCGTGGACTGTCTGCCCAAGCCCCAGGGCTACTCCAGGGGCGTGGCCTGGGCCACGGCCGGGGCTGGGACGTACTCCTCGCTCGTGGCCAGGGTGCCCAGCTCGTTCACTCCGCCCACCACCAGCACCGTGCCCCGGCGCAGCCACAGCGCTCCAGCTTCGCCTCGCGGCTCATGCAGCGTGGGTGCCTGCGTCCACGTGCCCTGTGCCGGATCGAAGCGCTCCGCGGAGGCCAGCGTGCCTCGCGACGAGTGCTCACCGCCCACCACCAGCACCGCGCCCTCTCCCGTCACCAGCGCCGCGTGGTGCTCTCGCGGCACCGCCGGGGCCTCCACTGCCTCCCAGGCGTTGCGCTCCGGCACGTAGACCTCCGCCGTCCTCGCCGCCTGCGTCGTCGTGCCGCCCACCACCAGCACGCGGCCGTCCGGTAGCAGCGTCACGGTGTGCCCCAGCCGGTGCGTGCCCGCCGCGCCTCCCACCGCTCCCGCCTTCTCCCAGTGGCCCGTCACCGGGTCGTACAGCTCCGACTGCAGGCCGCTCGCGAAGAGCACCTTGCCCGTGCGCAGCACCACCGCCGTGCCCGCGCCGCCTCGCACGTACCCCGGCGCATCCACCGCGCTCCATGTCCCCGACGCCGGGTCGAACAACTCCGCCGAACGCACCGGCCGCAGGTCCACGTCCGTTCCTCCCGCCACCAGCACGCGCCCGTCCGGCAACACCACCGCCGCAGGGTCGTTGCGCGCCTCGGCCATGGGCGCCGCCTGCGTCCACACGCCCGTGTCCGGCGCGTACAGCTCCGCGCTCGCCAGCGCGCCCACCGTCACGCCGTTGGAGCCACCCACCACCAGCACGCGCCCATCCCGCAGCCGCACCGCCGCGTGGTTGCGCCGCGCCGTGCGCAGCGCCCCCGTGGACCTCCACCGCCCCGTGTCCGGGTCGAAGACCTCGCAGCTGCCCAGCGTGCGGCCGCCGTCATGCCCTCCCGCCGCCAGCACCCGCCCGTCCTCCAGCGCGACGTAGGGCAAGAGCCGCCGGGGCGTGGACAGCACGCCCGGCACCGGGGACTCCACGCTGCCCGCATCCGCTCGCGGCGCGGGACCGCACGCGAACACCACCCCCAACCACAGCATCGTGACGCAAGATGTCGAAAACCGTCGCATGACCCCACCGGGACGTCTGGCCGAGGGGTTCGTTTACCGCGCCGGTCTGACACCCCGGCCCGCGCAAGACCCTGTGATTCCAGGGCCTTGCCCTGCCCTCCGGGTGGGCCGCGCTAGTGCCGCGGGGGACCCACGGGGTCGTTCGCGGGCTCCGCTTCCAGGCCCTCGCTGTGGCGCGGCGGCAGGGCGCCGCCGTCGTCGTCCTCCTCCAGCGTGAGCTGGGAATGGTCCGCCGACTTGAGCAGGACCTCATCCCCGGTGACGGCCTCCACGTCGCCGTACTCGACCAGGTAGTCGCGCCGGGGAATGGGCACCAGGCCCTGCTCCAATTCGAAGTGCGTGTCGCCCACGCCCGCCACCCGGCCCAGTTGCTGTCCGTCGGCGGTGCGCACCGACATGCCCTCGCGAACCTCTCCCGCGTGAATCATCGCGTCGCTCCTCGCGCTCATGGGGTCCTCACCCAGAGTGGGGTCGCTCCCGCCGTCGTGCGCGCCGTGGCAGGCAGCCCGGTGGGCCCTCGGGCCGCCTTCTTCCAGGCCAGGGGCCGGCCCCGCGCGCGGCCCCGTCGCGCGGTGCCTAACGTTGACGCAGGAGGCCCCATGTTGCTGGAACTGTCGAACGACGAGTCGCGCGTGCTGAAGGACGCGGTGGACTCCTCGCTGCACACGCTGCTGGAGGAAATCGCCCACGCGGATCAACGCGAGTTCAAGGAAGCGCTGCGCCAGCGCTACGACCGGCTGGCCGCGCTCCAGCGCCGCCTGGAGCCCGTCGTGGAGAGCGAACAGGTCTACGCCTGACTCACACCGCGAGGCCCGTCCTCGCGTCGAACCGGCGCAGGAACCGCGCGTCGTGGCGCAGCCACACCGGGTCTCCGCTCGCGGCGCGGAAGTCCCCGGGCGCCCGCGCCACCAGGCGCTCGCCGCCTGACTCCACCGTCACCCAGACCTCCGCGCCCATGGGCTCCACCAGGTACACGCGCCCCTCGCGCGCGTCCGGCGGACGCGGGCCCTGCCCCACCTGGAGGTGCTCCGGCCTCAGGCCCAGCACCGCGTCACCATCCGACAGGCCCAGCGTCTGGGGCTTCACCAGGTTGATGCGCGGCGAGCCGAAGAAGCCCGCCACGAAGAGGTTCGCCGGCGCGTCGTACAGCTCGCGCGGCGGGGCCACCTGCTGCACCTCGCCCTGGCTCATCACCACCACGCGGTCCGACAGCGTCATCGCCTCCGCCTGGTCGTGCGTGACGTAGATGAACGTGGCCTTGAGCTGTTCGTGCAGCTTCTTGATTTCGCCGCGCATCTGCGTGCGCAGCGCCGCGTCCAGGTTGGACAGGGGCTCGTCGAAGAGGAACACCTTGGGCCTGCGCACCAGCGCGCGCCCCAGCGCCACCCGCTGCCGCTGCCCGCCCGACAGCTCCTTCGGCCGGCGCGCCAGCAGCGCCTCCAGCCCCAGCACCCCGGACACCTCGCGCACGCGCGCCTCGACGTCCTTCGCGTCCAGGCCCGCCACCTTCAGCGGGAACGCCAGGTTCCCCGCCACGTCCAGGTGCGGGTAGAGCGCGTAGCTCTGGAACACCATCGCGATGTCGCGCTCGCGCGGGGACAGGTCGTTCACCAGTTGCCCGTCAATGCGCAGCTCGCCGCCGGACAGCTCCTCCAGCCCGGCGATGAGGTTCAACGTCGTGGACTTGCCGCACCCGGACGGGCCCACCAGCGACACGAACTCGCCGTCCGCGATGTCCAGCGTCACGCCCTTCACCGCCGCCACCCCACCCCGGTACACCTTGCGCACGTCCTGCAGGGACACCGTCGCCAAGGCTCCGCTCCTCCGCGCGGGCCACGCCCCGCGAAAAGCCTCAGCATCGCTGCTTCCTTCCCCCTCGCGGCCCCGTCCCGCCCCGCCCCGTCACATCCCCTACGTGTCGGGTTTTTCAGGCCGGGCGGTTTGTTACAGGCTTAACAGTTCCCTAGACTGCGCCGGCACATCCCACCGGAGCCCGCCCCGCCCATGCCCTTCATCTTCCGTGGCCAGAACCTGGACGCCCTGCTGGGCGACCCGCTCAACGCCGCGAACAGCCTGTACGGCATCATGAGCGCGGCGGAGCCGCAGTTCATGGAGGACCTGCGGCAGCACTGGAAGACGCATGTGCGGACCACGCCCGGCGTGAACGGCACCGCGTGGCGCCCCGCGCTGAAGGCCTTCTCCGCCATCGAGGGCTTCTGGGGCAACACGTACAGCGACCACCGCATCGCGCAGGTGATGTACGGACCGGCGCACTCGGTGGCCACCCAGGCGGTGACGGGCGTGGGCTCCTCCGCCCAGTTCCTGCGCGACTTCGAGGCCGCGCGCGACGAGGCCTTCTACGTCTTCTTCCAGGCCACGTCCGTCAACCAGCTGGCGGGCGTGTCCTTCAAGGCCACGTACTACCACAAGGACGTGTCGTCGCTGTTCGAGCAGCGCCCGCACAGCAAGCTCCGCGCCATCGTGTCCCGCCGGGTCATCGACACCGCGCAGATCATGCTGCGCATCCTCTACGGCAACATGAACATGGGCTGGGGCAGCCTCTACAGCACGCGCACGCTGGCCACGACACTGCTGCTGGCGCAGATGCACAACTCCGCGCTGGCCCACTACCGGTCCGGCTACACGGGGCGGCGTTGCTACAACCAGAGCGCCGTCGCGTTCACGCTGCTGACGTTCTCGTACATCGTCGCGCAGGCGTGGGTGGACAAGAACTACGAGTACAACGAGCAGCGCTGGTACTACTTCTGGAAGCTGGTGGGCTCGCTGTTGGGCGTGGACTCGCGCCTCATCGCGGACGACCACGCGGAGGCCGCCACGCTGTGGGACCTCTTCTTCGCGCGAGGGGAGTGCTTCGGCGGCACGCCCGCGCCCTACCCCACGACGCTGGACCCCAACCGCATCGACGACGACCTGTGGAACGGCTACGCCGTGCAGCCGGAGGCGAACCTCATCCAGTGGGTGCCCGCCTTCGTCGTCACGCAGATGCGCAACAGCGTGCGCTGGGGCAAGTACATGCTGGGCCTCTGAGTCAGCGCTCCACCGTCACGCCCTTCCAGAAGGCCACGTACCCCTGGATGTTGGACGCGGCCGGCTTGGGCTCCGGGTAGTACCAGGCGGCGTCGGCGTTCGTCTTCCCGTCCACCTCCACGGAGAAGTAGCTCGCCTCGCCCTTCCAGGGGCAGTGGGTGTGCGTGGCGCTGGGCTTGAAGTGCTCGCGCACCAGGCTGTCCGGCGGGAAGTAGATGTTGCCCTCCACGGTCTCGTAGGTGTCGCTCTTCGCGAGCACGACACCGTTCCACTTCGCGACTGGCATGGGAAAGCCTCCTTGGGGCTTCTGGCTAACGGCGGGTCAGCCGGCATGCGCGGCCTGATTGGACGCGTGCTGCGTGAGGAAGGGGGCGAGCTCCGCGTTGATGAGCGCGGGCTCCTCCACGCTGGACGAGTGGCCCCCGCGCGACAGGCGCACCAGCTTGGAGCCGGGGATGAGGGAGTGGATGCGCTCCGACTTGGCGGGCACCGTGGCGCGGTCCTCTTCCCCCACGACGACGAGCGTGGGCGTGCGGATGCGCGGCAGCTCGTCCGCGATGGGCTTGCGTTGGATGACGCCGTTGACGGCGCGGTAGATGTCGCGGCGGTTGCCCACCAGGCGCGCGCGCCACAGCGCCCGCTCCTCCGCGCGGCCCGGGTCGGTGAGGAACGACGCGCCGAACATGATGCGCATCACCGGCGTGGCGACGGGGCCCAGGCCCACGTAGCGCGCGACGAGGTTGAGCGCGGTGTAGCGCGGCACGTTCATGGGGGGCTCGGGGTCCGCGGACGTCTCCAGGAGCACCAGCGAGCGCAGCAGGTCCGGCCTGCGCGCCGCCAGCCGCATGCCCACGAAGCCGCCCATGGACAGGCCCACGAAGTGGACGGGCGCCACGCCCAGGGACTCGATGAGCGCCACCGCGTCCGCGTACACCGTCTCCACGTCGATGGCGGACTCGGGCGGCACGTCGCTCTGGCCCTGCCCCCGGTGGTCGTACGCGATGCAGCGGAAGCGCCCGCGCAGCGCCTCCACCTGCGGGTCGAACAGCCGGGTGCTCCAGAGGAGCCCGTGGCTGAAGAGGACCACGTCTCCGGCACCACCGGTGTCCTCGTAGTAGAGCCGGGTTCCATTCACGGACCGCATGGGCATGGACAGGCCTCCCTTCGCTGGGAGCGGACCTTAAACCAGGGCTTGCAAGGACCGCAGCCCTCCCTGGGAGGTCGTTGTCCACTGGAGGAGAAGGGCTTGCCCGGAGCGCCGCTTGTGCCGCCCGGCGCTTGGGAGGAGCATGGGCGGCACCTTCCGGATGCGCTCCTCTCGCCCTGTCCTTGTCGCCCTCGCGGTGGTGGTTCTCGCGGTGGGTCTGTTCTTCATGCTGCGCCCTTCCGCGCCGCCAGCGCCCGCGGTGTCCGCGCCGGTGGCCCGGGCGCCCTCGCCGCCCGTGGACGCGGGGAGCATTGCCGCGCCCGTGCCGGTGAAGACGGTGGAGGCGCCGGCCGCGAAGCCGGCGAATCACTTCGTCGGCTCGCAGGTGTGCGCGGACTGCCACGAGGAGCAGCACGCCGGCTGGAAGCACGACTGGCACGCGCGAGCGCTGTCGCCCGCGACGAAGCCGTACGTGGCGGGCACGTTCACCGCGAGCACGCACTTCAAGGGCGAGTCCAGCGAGGCGTGGATGCGCCGCGACGGAAGCAGCTACCTCATGCGCACCCGGGGCGCGGACGGGAACCTGGGCGAGTGGCCGGTGCAGTGGGTGGTGGGCGGCAAGCGGATGCAGGACCCCATCACGCTGCTGCCGGACGGCCGCTGGCAGGTGATGCCGGTGTACTTCCACGTCACGGGCAAGGGCGAGTGGGTGGACTACTCGGAGAAGAAGCAGGGGGCGCTGTCGCCGGACCACCCGTTCTTCTGGACGAACTTCCGCCGCAGCGCGCAGCACGCGTGCCTGGACTGTCACGTGACGGGGCTGGACGCGCGCTATGACCGGGCGGCCCACCAGTGGGAGACGAAGTTCGCGGACGCGGGCGTCGCGTGCGAGTCCTGCCACGGGCCCGGCGGGCGGCACGCGGAGTCGCAGCTGCCGGCGGACATCATCCAGCCGGCCAAGCTGTCGAAGGACGAGGGCTTCGCGGTGTGCGCGCAGTGCCACGGGCCGCGCCGCACGCTGTTCCCCATGCTGGACGCGCAGCACCGCTTCCAGCCCGGCCAGCGCTACGACGCGAGCTATCAGCCCATGGTGCTGCTGGTGGGCAACGACCGCTCCGGAGACTTCTTCGCCGACGGGCGCCCCAGCACCTCCAGCTTCGAGTACCAGGCGCTCATCCAGTCGAAGTGCCACCTGCAGGGCGGGGCCACGTGCCTGACGTGCCACGCGGCGCCGCACGACGCGAGCGCGCCCAACGAGGTGAAGAAGCAGAAGCCGGTGGCGGCGCGCGCGACGGTGAACGCGACGACGTGCCAGGGCTGTCATCAGGAGGTGGTGGCGCAGGGGGAGAAGCACACGCACCACAAGGCGGCGGCGGCGCAGGACTGCCTGGCGTGTCACATGCCGCCGGTGGTGTCGGGCGTGCTGGACCACTTCGCGGACCACGCGCTGGACGTGCCGGTGCCGCAGAACACGGCGCGCCACGACGTGCCCAACGCGTGCAATGCCTGTCACGCGAAGGAGACGCCGGACGCGATGCAGGCCTCGCTGGTGAAGTGGTGGCCGAAGGCGGAGGCGCGGCAGCAGCGGCGTCTGCGGCTGGCGGACGCGTTCGACGAGAAGACGGCGGCGCAGAGCCGTGGGGCGCTGGAGGCGGTGCTGGCGGACACGTCGGAGGCGGGCACGCTGCGGGGCGCGGCGGCGAAGTTCCTGGCGCGCCGGTTCAAGCACGACGCGGTGCCGGCGCTGCGGGCGGCGTTGAAGGGCACGACGGACAGCACGTTGCGCTCGGACATCATCGACGGGCTGGGCGCGGCGAACGCGCGCGAGGCGACGGAGGACCTGGTGCCGCTGCTCAAGGACGGCTCGCTGTGGGTGCGGCAGGGCGCGGCGCTGACGCTGGCCTCATTCGGGGACACGCGGGCGATGCCGGCGTTGCAGGCCCTGGTGACGGAGCCGGAGACGCGAGGCCTGGTGCAGCCGCACGTGATGCTGGGGCAGCTGGCCATGCGCCGCCGGGACGTGACCACGGCGACGCGCGAGTTCGAGCAGGCGTTGGACCTGCAGCCCTACAACGCGGACGTGCTGGTGCGGCTGGCGGACCTGTACGTCGTCCAGGGCAACGAGCAGAAGGGCCGCGACCGGCTGGAGGAAGCGCTCCGGTTCGACCCGCAGAACCGCGCCGCGAAGCAGCGCCTGGGGATGCTGCCGCAATGACAATGCGCGGCGCGAGTGTGGCGTGGGCAGCGCTGGTCCTCACGGGCTGCCTGCGGTCCACGCCCACGCGTGATGCGTGGGTGAATGACACGTCCATCGAATTCCCCCCGTTCTTCGAGCAGCCCGCCGTGGAAGCGGGCGCGGATGGGGGCACGGTCGAGCTGAGTGGCAGGGTCCTGCATGCGATTGACGTCGCCGCCGCTGACTTCCTGGGCCCACAAGATTCCAGCACCCCATGCGTCGACCGGCGCGAGTCACACCGGTACAGGGTCATCCAGCGACAAAGCATCCTCTTCGTCCGGATCGATGAGGATCCCCAGGCCTGCGGCCTGACCGTCCCCGCGATGGACTCAGGCGCGCAGTACGCCGTCGGAAGCGATGGCCGCATCCTCGGCCGCCTCCGGGATGGCGAGCCGGATGGAGCGCGGGTGCCAATGGATGCGGGGCCCGGCATCCTGGTTCCCACGTCGGAAGTCGGCCGGTCCTCCGATTCACCCCCGGGTCCCTGACCTGGCCGTCATGACCGTCGTGGCGTGCTGAACGCGCGCCCTCCCTTCAAGACAGACGCCTGCACGGCGCTCGTGACGCACGTTGGCGCTTCCCTTGCCACCGCTCGCGTCAGGACGCGCCATGACCTCACGACTCCCAAAGCCTTGCATGCCCCTGCAGTCGTAAGGGTCATCCCGGATCTCCAATCCCTCACGGGAGGTCTGTCCATCCTCTGCTGAGCACTTCCTCGCCCGGCTGTGTTGTCCACTGGAGCGCCAGGGGCGCGAACCGTGGCGGGGGGCTGGCTTCGCCCCTACCTGGGGAGCACCCCTTATGAACGCGCTCGTGTTCGCAGCCCTGCTCGTCCCCGCCGGACTCCCCGGCGCGGCGACAGCACAGCCCGGCTCCGGACAATCCCTGCCGGTCCTCGCGCAGTACACCGCGCCACCGCAGCGCGCTCCACCCGCGCCTCCGCCGCCCACGCCCTCCGTGGCGCCACCGGCCGCGCCCACGCAGGCGCCCAACGCCCAGGCGCCCGGCACGCCCACTCCAAACGCTCCACCTCCGGACGCGCGGCAAGCTCCCGCCTCTCGAAGCGCCCGGCAGCCCGCGGCCCAGAACCCGGACGACGTTCCGGAGGTGCCACCGCCCTTCCAGGCGAACGTGTCGGATCCGCTGCTCACGCCCGCGCCTCCCGCGCCCCAGCAGCTCCAGTCCTGGAACGAAGCGCTCACGCTCCTGCGCCAGCGCTCCACCGACCTCCAGGCGGCCCTGGGCCAGATTGAAGTCGCCGCGGGCACGTGGCGCATCGCGCTCGCCAACCTGCTGCCCTCCGTCGGGGGCGAGCTGTCCGCCCAGTACAACATCCTCAACCCGAACATCCCCGCCGTGGGCGGTGGCGTGGGCGGCGGCGTGGGCGGTGGCGTGAGCGGCGCCGAAGGCTTCACGCCCACGCAGCTGCTGGGCATCGGCGTGCTCACCGCGAACGTGCCCGTGGTGGACCTGGCCAACCTCTACGCCCTGGGCAGCGCGAAGGAGTCGCGGCGCACCGCCAGCCTGTCGCTCGCGGAGACGCGCCGGCAGCTCACCCGCGGCCTCGCGCAGGCGCTGGTCTCCGTCTCCTCCAACGAGCGGCTGGCGGAGGTCAACCGCGTCAACCTGCGCACCGCGCTGGAGCGGCTGGCCCTCGCGCAGCGCCGCTACGAGCTGGGCGCCGGCACCCGCCTGGACGTCGTCCGCGTGGAACAGGACGCGCAGTCCGCACGCCGCAACGTCGTCACCGGCGATGAGAACCTGCGCCAGGCGCGCGAGGCCCTGGGCCTGGCCCTGGGCACCCCGTCCCCCGTGGGCATCAAGCCGGGCCTGGATCTGAACACGTTCCTCGAGGGCGCCAACGCGGCCTGCCGCACGCTGGAGTCGCTGGAGAACCGCCCGGACATCGCCGCCGCGCGCTCACGGCAGGTGGTGGCCGAGCGCGCCATCGGCGAGGTGAAGCGCCAGTACGCGCCCACCCTGGACATCACCAGCACCACCACCGGGCTCACCGTCAACCCGGGCTTCGCGCAGGTGCCCATCTGGAACGTCGGCGCCAGCCTGGTGCTGCCCTTCTGGGACGGCGGCGCGCGCGAGGGCCTCCTGCGCCAGGCGCGCGGACAGCTGGAGCAGGCCCGCGCGGACGTCACCAACCGCGAACGCAACATCGCCGTGGAGGTCACCCAGGCGAAGCGCGCCGTGCAGGTGACCCAAGCGACGCGGGAGCTGGCGGACCGCGAGCGCAAGCTCGCCGAAGAGAACGACCGGCTCACCCGCCGCAGCTTCGAGGTGGGCACCGGAACGAGCCTCGAACTGGTGCAGTCAGCCGGGGCCCTGCGGCAGGCCGAACTGGAGCTCGTCCTCCGTGACTTCCAGTTCCGCCAGGCCCTGGTGGATGCATTCCTGTCGGAGGCCGCATGCGATTGGTGAGGGGCGGTTGGGGCGCATGGGGGCTCGTCCTCGCGCTGGCGGGTGGGTGCAGTGGCGGCAAGGACGCCCCTGGAGGCGGCCCCCAGGCGGGCCAGCAGAGCCAGGGCGCCGGCAAGCCCACGCCGGTGCAGGTGCTGGCGGTGGAGCCCGGCCCGGTGCGCGACACCCGCGAGTACGTGGGCACGCTCATCTCCCGCAGCAGCATCACCGTCGTCCCGCAGGTCGCCGGCTACATCCAGAAGATCCCCGCCACCCCCGGCCAGAAGGTGAAGGCCGGAGACGTGCTGCTCGTGGTGGATCCACGGCAGGAGCAGGCCAACCTGCGCGCCACCCAGGCCCAGAAGGCCTCCGCCCTCGCCAACCGCGAATTCGCTCGCAAGACGCGCGAGCGCAGCGCCCAGCTCCTCAAGGAGGGGCTCGTCAGCCGCCAGGACTACGAGCAGGCCGTGGCCCAGGCCGCGCAATCCGAGGCCCAGGCCCAGGCGGCGGAGGCGCAGATCCAGAACCAGCAGGTGCAGCTGGGCTTCTTCAACGTGAGCGCCCCCTTCGACGGCATCGTGGGCGACATCCCGGTGAAGCTGGGCGACTACGTGACGCCGCAGACGGCGCTCACCATCCTGGACCAGAGCCGCTCGCTGGATCTGTCCGTGCAGGTGCCGGTGGACCAGGCCGCGCGCGTGAAGGTGGGAGTGACGCCGCTGGAGGTGCTCAACGAGGACGGAGAGCCCATCATCCGCGCCCCCGCCTTCTTCGTCGCCTCCACGCCCGCCCCCAACACGCAGCTGGTGGAGGTGCAGGCCACCTTCGAGAACACCGTGGGCCTCCGGGCCGGCCAGCTGGTGCGCGCGCAGCTCGTCTATGACGTGCGCGACGCCTTGAAGATGCCCACCACCGCGGTGACGCGGCAGGGCAGCCAGTCCTTCGCCATGGTGGTGGGGGAAGGCGACGCCGGCACCGTGGTGAAGCGCCAGCCCGTCACGCTGGGGCTGGTGGAGGGCAACGACTACGAAGTGCTCAAGGGGCTGGACGCGGGCACCCAGGTCATCATCAGCGGCGTGCAGCAGCTGCGGGACGGCATGCCCATCCAGCCGAAGCCCGCGCAGCGGGCGCAGGGGCAGACGGAGGGCATGCCCCTGCCGCCCGCGCAGGGCATCGGCGGCGGCTCGGACGCGGGTCGGTAGGGGGCTGCCATGTTCACCGACTTCTTCATCCAGCGCCCCGTCTTCTCCAGCGTGCTGTCCATCCTCATCACGCTCGTGGGCGCCATCTCCATCCCCAGCCTCCCCATCGAGCAGTACCCGGAGCTGGCGCTGCCGCAGGTGCAAATCACCGCCACGTACACCGGCGCGTCCGCGGAGACGGTGGAGAGCGCCGTCACCACCGTGCTGGAGCGCCAGCTCAACGGCATGGAGGGCATGCGCTACATGTCCTCCACCAGCACCAACGACGGCCAGTCCACCATCACCGCGACCTTCGACCCGTCGCGCGACGTGGACCTGGCGGCGGTGGACGTGCAGAACCGCGTGGCCACCGCCACGCCGCAGCTGCCCGCGCAGGTGAACGCGCTGGGCGTCACCGTGCGCAAGGCGCAGACGCAGCTGCTCGTGTCCTTCGGCGTCTACGACAAGGAGAAGCGCTACGACACGGAGTTCATCAGCAACTACGCGGACGTCTTCATCCGCGACGCGCTCTTGCGCGTGAAGGGCGTGGGCGACGTGCGCATCTTCGGCGAGCGCCGCTTCGCCATGCGCCTGTGGCTGGACCCCACGGAGCTGGCCCGGCGCCGGCTCACCGCGCAGGACGTGGTCAACGCCCTGCAGGAACAGAACGTCCAGGTGGGCGCGGGCAAGGTGGGTCAGGCCCCGTCCTCCAAGGACCAGGCGTACCAGCTGTCCCTCCAGGTGAAGGGCCAGCTGTCGTCCGCGGAGGAGTTCGGCGCCATCGTCATCCAGCGCGGACAGGACGGCGCCCTGGTGCGCATCCGCGACGTGGGCCAGGTGAAGCTGGGCGCGGAGAGCTACCAGCAGCTCTTGCGCTTCAACGGCCAGGACGCGGTGGGCCTGGGCATCACGCAGCTGCCGGGCTCCAACGCGCTGGACGTGCGCAAGGGCGTGGAGGCGGAGCTCCAGCGGCTGTCCGCCAACTTCCCGCCGGGCCTCACCTACCAGGTGGCGTTCGACACCACGGCGGCGGTGAGCGCCTCCATCGAGGAGGTGCTCAAGGCGCTGGGGGAGGCCATCCTCCTGGTCGTCCTGGTCATCTTCATCTTCCTGCACGGCTGGCGCAGCGTGCTGGTGGCGGTGACGACGCTGCCGGTGTCCCTCGTGGGCACGTTCATGTTCGTCAACGCGTTCGGCTTCTCGCTCAACACGCTGACCCTCTTCGGCCTCACGCTGGCCACGGGCCTGGTGGTGGATGACGCCATCGTCGTCATCGAGAACGTGGAGCGCGTCATCGAGCACGAGAAGGTGGACGCGAAGGAGGCCACCCACCGGGGCATGCAGCAGGTGGCGGGCGTCGTCGTCGCCACCGCGCTGGTGCTCTCCGCGGTGTTCATCCCGGTGTCCTTCTTCCCTGGCACCACGGGCGCCATCTACCGGCAGTTCGCGCTCACCATCGCGTTCTCCATCAGCCTCTCCGCGCTGGTCGCGCTGACGCTGTCCCCCGCGCTGTGCGCACGCCTCTTGCGCCCCAACGAGGGCCAGAAGTTCGCCCTGGCGCGCAAGTTCGACCAGGGCCTGGACGCGCTCCGGCGCGGGTACGGGAAGCTGCTGGGCCGGATGCTGGGCAAGCTGCGCTGGGTCGTCGTGGCCATCTTCGCCGTGTTCCTGGTGGCCACGGGCCTGCTCTACCGCGCCACGCCCACGGGCTTCATCCCGGACGAGGACCAGGGCTACCTCATCATCGCGGTGCAGGGCCCGGAGGGCACGTCGCTGGAGTACACGCGCAACGTGCTCATCCAGGTGGAGGGCCTCATCCGGCAACAGGAGGAGGTGACCCAAATCTTCACCGTGGGCGGCTTCTCGCTGCTGGGCACGGGCGCCAACTACGGCTCGCTCTTCATCAACCTGAAGCCCTGGGAGGAGCGCAAGAAGAAGGAGTCCAGCGTGGCGGGCCTGGTGGAGCGGCTGCGCGGTCCGCTGGCCCAGGTGGGCGGCGCGCGCGTGCTGCCCCTGCAGCCGCCCGCCATCCGCGGCGTGGGCAGCGTGGGCGGCTTCGAGTTCGTGCTGGAGGACCAGCAGGGCGGCCGCACGCTGGACGAGCTGGCGCAGGCCACCCAGGCGCTGGTGGGCAAGGCCAGCCAGGAGCGGCGCCTGCGCGGCGTGTTCTCCGCGTTCACCGCGGGCGCGCCGCAGCTCAACCTGGACGTGGACCGGGAGAAGGCCAAGGCCCTGGGCGTGCCGCTGTCCTCGCTGTTCTCCACGCTCCAGGTGTACCTGGGCAGCCAGTACGTGAACGACTTCACCTTCTCCAACCGCGTCTACCGCGTGTTCGTGCAGGCCGCGACGCCCTTCCGCGACAACCCGAAGGACATCGGCAGCTTCTACGTGCGCTCGGACACCGGGGCCATGGTGCCGCTGGAGTCGCTGGTGAAGGTGACGCCCATGACCACGGCGCCCAACATCACGCACTACAACCTCTTCCGCTCCGCCAACGTCAACGGCCAGGGCGCGCCCGGCGTCTCCACCGGCCAGGCGCTCCAGGCCATGGAGGACGTGGCGAAGCAGGCCCTGCCGCCCGGCTTCACCTACGAGTGGACGGGCCTGTCCCAGGAGCAGAAGAGCGCGGGCAACACCGTGCTCGTCATCTTCGCGCTGGGCATCGTGTTCGTCTTCCTGGTGCTGGCCGCGCAGTACGAGAGCTTCGCCCTGCCCTTCGTCGTCATGCTCGCGGTGCCCGTCGCCATGATGGGCGCGCTCCTGCTCCAGAACCTGCGCGGGCTGGTGAACGACGTGTTCTGTCAGGTGGGCCTGGTGATGCTGGTGGGCCTCGCGTCGAAGAACGCCATCCTCATCGTGGAGTTCGGCGAACAGCTGCGCGCTCAAGGGCAGGGCGTGGTGGAGTCCGCCATCAACGCGGCGGAGACGCGCCTGCGCCCCATCCTGATGACGTCCTTCGCGTTCCTCTTCGGCGTGGTGCCGCTGATGCTGGCCAGCGGCGCGGGCGCCTCCGCGCGCAAGTCGCTGGGCACCGCCGTCTTCGGCGGCATGCTCTTCTCCACCTTCGTGAACCTCATCTTCATCCCCGTGCTCTACGCGCTGGTGGAAGGGGCTCGCACGAAGGTCCTGAAACACCGCAAGCACGGCAATTCACCTGGCGGACCGCCGTCTCCGCCGCCGTCAATCCCTCCTGAGGGGGAGCCGCCGCGCCCCCAGCCGGCGTAGCCGCGCGTCGCGAAGGCCCCGCACGGCGGGCAAGCACTCCGGCGCGCTATCCGGCGCCGGAGCGTCCTGGTTATCCTTGGGCGACGCATGCCTTCTCCTCTGACTGTCGATGAGCGGCGTCGGTGGCTGTACACGTTGAAGCAGGCTCCCGCGCTGCGCCATACGCGTGCGTCCGTCCTGCTGCGGCTGCTGGAGCGGGCCCGGCCGGTGGAGCCCCTGCCGGGCGAGGGCATCTGCCGCGAAGGCGAGCCGGTGGACGGCATCTATCTGCTGCGCTCGGGCGAGTGGCGGGTGACTGCGGGCGGGGCGGTGCTCCTGCACCTGCGCTCCGGCATGTCGCTGGGCGTGGAGGCGCTCGCGCGCGGCACGTGGCCCGTCACGGTGACGGCGGAGTCCGCGTCGTCGCACGCCCTCTTCCTTCCCCGCGCGGCGCTGGAGGCGGTGGCGGGAACGCCCCGTCACGTCGGAATCGCGCCACGCGTGGACGTGGTGACGTTCCGCACGCAGGGGCTGGAGCTGCCGCCCGCGGTGCTGTCCACGCTGGTGGAGCTGGTGGCGAAGGTGATGGTCCACGACTTCGGGGACCGCGTGCTGCTCGTGCGCGCGGGGACGAAGCGCGCGGAGGGCACGGTGCGCGGCGCGGACGGCGTGTTCCGCCGCACGGTGGGCCCGCGCTCGCCGCTGCTCGAGGAGGGCGAGGACTTCGACTGCGTGCTGGTGGAAGGGGTGCCGGTGCCGGAGGGCCTGACGCCGCGCCAGGTGGTGCTGCTGCCGCCCGGCGGTGAGGCGGACGGCGCGGGGACGCCCGGAGCGCCGGTGCTGCCCACCGTGCTGCTGTCGCCGTGGCGGCCCCAGGCCAGCCCGACGCTGCGCGGGCGCTCGCTGCCGGACGAGGACGGGTGGGACGAGGAGGCGCCGCCGCCCGGGTGCCGGCTGCGGCTGGACTGGGAGCGGCTGGTGGTGCGGCCCGGGGACTCGCGGCCGCTGGTGGCGCTGGAGCTGGACGCGGGGACGCGGGACGCGCTTTCGCGCTGGGCGCGCGCCATCACGGGGCGGCGCGTGGGGCTGGCGCTCAGCGGCGGCGGCGTGTGGGGCTTCTACCACGTGCACCTCCTGCGACGGCTGGCCGCGCTGGACGTGCCGGTGGACCTGCTCAGCGGCGCGAGCATGGGCTCGCTGGTGGGCGCGTACTACTGCGGCACCGCGCGCGACGGCCGCGAGGGACTGGACGGCCTGCGCCGGCTCCAGCACCGCGCCCGCGGCGGGCACCTGTCCGCCGCGGCGCTGTCCTCCGTGGTGACGACGCAGGCCATGGAGTGGCTGGTGCGCGGCGACCTGGGGGAGCTGGCGCTGGAGGAGCTGCCCATGGGCTTCCTGCCGGTGACGACGGACCTGACCACGGGCCGCTGCGTGGTGCTGGAGAAGGGGCCGCTGGCGCTGGCGGTGCGCGCCAGTGGCTCCGCGCCGGGCGTCTGGGCGCCCACGCTCCAGCCGCCCGCGCGCTACGTGGACGGGGCCTTCACCAGCATGGTGCCGGTGGACGTGCTGCTCAACGCGGGCGCGGACCTCGTCTTCTCCAGCAACATCTTCCCCGCGGGCCACCACCACGCCGCGCGGCCGCTCTTGCCCGGGGCGGTGGGGCTGTTCCTCTCCGCGCTCAACCCGGTGGCGAGAGCGAAGGACCTGCTGGCCAGCGGCGTGCTGCTGCTGCACCGCAGCGGCGACCTGGAGTCCGCGCGAGGGGACCTGCGCTACGACGTGGGCACGCGCGACCATCCGCTGCTGGGGTCCATGCGCTTCACGCAGGTGGACGAGGTGCTGGACGAGGCCGCGCGCGACATGGGCCTGGAGCAGAAGCTGCTGGAGTTCAAGCAGGCGTGGGAGTCGCTGCGCGTGCGCAGGACCCCGTCCGGCGGCAGGAGGGCCGCGTGATTCCGGTCCGCATCCTCGGCACAGCAAGCGTGCTGCCCGGCCCCCCCGTGACGACCGCGGAGGTCTGCGCGCGCGTGGGCCGCGACGCGGCGGAGGTGGAGAAGAAGACGGGCATCCGCGCGCGGCACTTCGCTCCGGCGGGGACGCGCGCGGCGGACCTGGGGGCCCGGGCGCTGCGGGAGGCGCTGGAGGCGGCGGGGCTTCCGGCGACGGCGCTCAAGCGCATCCTCTTCGTGTCGTCCATGGGCGGGGACGTCACCACGCCGGCCAACGGCAGCCGGGTGGCGGCGGCGCTGGGGCTGTCCGGCACGTGCGACGCCATGGACGTGGGCAACGCGTGCATGGGGTTCCTGAGCGCGTTCGACCTGGCGGCGCGCTCGGTGGCGACGGGGCTGGGGCCGGTGGGCGTGGTGTCCGTGGAGCTGCTGTCGCGCACCACGCGGCCGGAGGACCCGCGTCCCTACCTGGTGCTGGGCGACGCGGCGGCGGCGGTGGTGCTGGGCGAGGCGCGGCCCGGTGAAGGGGTGCTGGGGGCGGCGTTCGGCAACGACGGCACGCTGCCGCCGGACGTCGTCCTGGAGAACCCGCACCAGACGGGCCAGCGCGAGGGCATGCGCTTCCTCACGCCGTCGCGCGACATGACCCGCGTGGCGCTGGGGGCGCTGACGCGCGCGGCGTCGGCCGTGCTCCAGGGCGCGGGGCTGACGGTGGCGGACGTGGACTGGGTGCTCACGCACCAGCCGAACGGGAGCATGTTCGCGGCCATCCTCCAGGCGCTGGAGGTCCCCGCGCAGAAGAGCGTCACGGTGGTGGACACGGTGGGCAGCGTGGGCTCCGCGTCGCTGGGCACGGGGTTGGACCGGCTGTGGCGCACGCGGCCGGTGAAGCCGGGGGACCGGGTGTTGATGGTGGGCGTGGGCGCGGGCGTGGCGCACGGCGCGGTGCTCTACCGGGTGGGCGGGTGACGCTGACGGCGGTGGCGGCGAAGGCCGCGTGGCTGACGACGTTCCGCCTGCTCCAGCGCTACCACCGCTACGAGGTGGTGAACCTGGAGCCGCTCTTGCGCCCCGGCGCGAAGCTGCTGGTGGGCTACCACGGGCGACCCCTGGCGGTGGACCTGTGCATGCTGACGGTGACGCTGCACGACCGGCTGGGCTACCTGCCCCACGGCATCGCGCACGGCGCGTTCGACCGCATCCCCGGCATGAAGCAGGTGGCGGACGGGCTGGGCTTCGTCACGGGGGACGGGCCGCTGCTGGCGCGGGCCGTGGCGAAGGGCGAGCACGTGCTGGTGCAGCCGGGGGGCACGCGCGAGGGCTGCCGCGACTTCCGGCACCGCTACCGCGTGGACTGGGGAGAGCGGCTGGGCTACCTGCGGCTGGCCGTGCGCCACGGGCTGCCCATCGTCCCCATCGCGGGCCACGGCATGGACGACGCGTACGTGGGCCTCAACGACGGCTACGCCTGGGGCAAGCGCTTGGGGATGCCGGGGCGGCTGCCGCTGTGGCTGGGCGTGGGCGCCACGGGCCTGTGGCCGCTGTCCCTGCCGTTCCCGGTGAAGATGACCCAATGGGTAGGAGCGCCGCTGACGACCCACCTGGCCCCGGGGTTCGACGTGGGGGACCGGGATGCGCTGCGGACGGTGCACCGCGAGGTGACGGGCGCGGTGCAGGGGCTGCTGGACGCGGCGCGCGACTACCAGCGGATGCGGTAGGTGGCCGCGCGGCCCTGGCGGGCCTCCACCACGGTGGTGAGCCCCTTCACGCCGGTGGCCAGCGTCGCGTGGTGGCAGATGGAGCCGATGAACTCCGGGTACGTCCCGCCCTCGCTCACCTTGATGCGGTAGTCCGTGTCCGACAGCCGCTCCACGTCCACGTGCAGGAAGTTGCTGCCGGAGGCCAGGTTGCGAGACGTGCGCTCCAGCGCGCGCGCGGGGCCCAGCAGCTTCAGCACCGTCTGCAGCGCCCGGCCCATGTTCGTCTCGAAGTAGCCCGAGATGAAGCGCTCGCCCAGCAGCCACTGCGCCTCGTTCATGGTCACGTTCGGGAACAGCTCCGTCGCGACGGTCTGCAACACGCGCTGCCAGACGGCGTTGGGGTACGCGGGCTCCAGCTTCCGGTCCAGGTCCAGCCCGGCGTCCTTCAGCTTCGCGCGCAGCGGGCCTTCCAGCCGGCCCTTCAGGGCCAACAGCAGTCCTTCGACCGTATGGCCGAAGACGATCTCGGACGGGTTCGACACAGGGGGCTCCTCCCGCCGCGGCTCGGGGGATGACGCGGCTGGGTGCCCCCTGGTTAGACCGGATACCAACTTGTGGACAACCCCTACATCCCCGGGGTGATGACGATTTCACAGCGAGGACAGTCGCACCTCCCCGTCGACAGAGGCGTCCAGGCAGGCCCCACGGCAATGATTGCTCAGCTGTCCATGGACGGCGGTATTTCACGTTTCGGGGGACCTCATGAGCTGGAGCATCCAGATTCCCGCGGTGAACACGCTGAAGCTCGCGCTGGGCAACGCCGCCCATGAGCAGGCGCTGGGCCACGCGGAGTTGAACGGCCACCCGGCCATCCCCATCCAGGGCGGCAAGGTGTCGCTGATGGGCGCGCTCAAGGTCCCCGTGGAGCTCTTCAACGACCGGGATGACCAGGACGCGTACGGCATCATCGGCGTGCCCCCCAAGGAGCTGGACGGCTCCACGGCGGAGCCGCTCTTCTCGCCGGACGGGGCCGCGTGCTGGCTGAAGTACGCCGCGGAGCTGAGCGCGGAGGCCAACGGCCAGGGCAACTTCCCCTTCGTCGAGCTGAGCGGCGGCGGTTCGCTCCAGGTGAAGGTGGCGGACTACCGGCACCACGCCGCGACGAAGACGCTGGAGGACGCGCTGGGTTCGGACGCGAAGTCCCTGCGCCTGCCGTTCGTGCTGGGGGATGTGCAGGCGCTCCAGCCCGGAGACGCGCTGTCCTTCCAGACGCGCGTGGAGCTGAAGGCCGGGGTGAAGGTGTCCTGGTCCGCCATCAGCACGTCCCTGGTGGCGGCGCTCGCCAAGCGGCTGGCCGGGCAGCTGGTGTTCGAGCTGAAGGCGGAGGCGGGCGCGTCCATCGGCGGCACGGTGTCGCTCCAGGACGAGTTCCGCATCGTCTTCTCGCGGCCGAAGGACGGCGGGCCGTTCCGCGTGTCGGTCCGCAAGGCCACCTCGGACGCCGCGGCGGTCCACGTGTCGGCGGGCGTGTCGCTGGACTACTCGTCGCCGCTGCTCGCCTCCGTCCTGGGCGCCGCGGACGCCAGGGTGCAGGACGCCTTGAAGGTCGTCGAGGGCCTGGAGCAGGGCGCGCTCACGCCCGCGCTGCTCCAGGTGGCCGCCGCGCTGCTGAAGCAACTGGGCTTCCTCAAGGCGGCGGAGCCCACGCTCGCGTCGGTGAAGGCCGCGTACGAGGAGCTGAAGGACCTGGTCGAGAGCGTGGTGAGCGGGGCGCTCAAGGCGGGCTTCGAATACGAGTACGCGCGGAGCACCGAGGACGCGACCCTCCTGGAGCTGGAGGTACCCGTCCAGGAGCTGGCGGGCGCGCACGGCGCGTTCATCTCCGGCGACCTGGCCTCCATCCAGCACCGGGTGAAGGACGCGTGGCTGCGGCGCTACTTCCACATGAAGTCCGTGGAGTCCCAGCGCGTCTGGGGCCTGGGCCTGGGCTGGCGCGACGTCAACTTCGCCTCGCAGGAGGACCGGCGGAAGCTCAAGTCCGTGGTCCAGCACGCGTCCCGCGACCACCGCCAGGGCCCGCGCCGCTACGCCTTCCTGGGGGCGCGCAGCTACACGAGCTCCGGGCTGCTCTACGGGAAGACCTCGCGCTGGGGCCTGGACTTCAACGCCCAGATGCCGCGCTTCAGCCTCACGCCCAGCGCGGACGAGTTCGACTACTCCCTCTTCGCGCAGAGCGAGGTGGAGGACGGGCTGTCGAAGGAGCTCATCCAACGCGCGGTGGACGCCGCCACCGTCTGGGGCGCGGTCCTCCCGCAGGACGCACCGGCGCTGGTGGAGCGCCTCTTCCGCGCGGCGCCCGCCGGCACGAAGACCACCACGCGGCTGGAGCTGCGGGTGGACAGCGCCAGCTTCCGCAGGCTGCTGGCGAAGCTGGGCAGCGAGCCCGTCTTCGAACGCAACGCCTTCGCGCGAGGCCTGGCGCGAGCCCTGCCCCGGGCCAGCCAGCCCGTGCGCGCGAGCCTCCAGCGCCGGGAGGAGCTCTACGCGCCGCTCTGGGACGCGTACCTCAAGGACGGGGCGAAGGACTGGACGCTGGACAAGGCGAGGGCCACCGTGGCGTACCACCTGAAGACCCAGGCGGGCGCGGACGGCTTCGTCGCGTCGCACTGGGAGCAGGGCGGCGCCACGGGCACGTTCTCGGACGTGCTCGTGCAGGCGTCGCGCTACGGGGGCGACATCGGGAGCCGGCCGTACGGCAAGGTGTACGCGTTCTGGAAGGACCTGCTCGACAAGCTCAGCGCGCTGAACAAGGCCATCCAGCTGGAGACCGTCATCGCGGAGAACGACGCGACCTCCGCGGTGCAGCAGGTGTTCACGGCCCTGGATGACCTGGTGTGCGACGACTTCCGCGTCGCCGCGTTCGTGGCGTGGCTGGATCAGCTCTGCGTGCGGTGGAAGCTGGGCTCGGGCGTGCAGCGCACGCTCCAGGTGCGCGTGGCGGACCAGGAGTTCGTCGTCTCCCACGGCTGAAGGGCCGGGGCCCTCCCGCGGCTACCAGCGCATCCGGTACGTCGCGGAGGCCTCCTCGTGGGCCTCCACCACGGTGGTGAGGTTCTTCACCCCCGTGGTCAGCGTCCCGAAGTGGCACAGGGCCCCGATGAACTCCGGGTGGACGCCGCCTTCGCTCACCTTCAGCCGGTAGTCCGTGGGCGCCAGGCGCTCCACGTCCACCCGCAGGTAGTTGTTGCCGGAGGCCATGTTGCGCGCGGTGCGCTCCAGCGTGCGCGCCGGGCCCAGCAGCTTCAGCACGCCTTGCAGCGCGCGGCCCATGCGGGTGGAGAAGTAGGCGGTGACGAACCGCTGGCCCAGTTGCCAGTGCGCCTGCGCGGGAGCCAGGTGGGGGAAGAGCGCCGCCGCGCCCAGGAGCAGCATCTGGTGCCACTGGTGCTTGGGGTAGGCGGGCGCCAGCTTCGCGTCCAGGTCCAACCCCACGTCCTTCAAACTCGCCCGGAGCGGGCCCTCCAGGTGCCCTTCCAGGACCGCGAGCAGACCTTCGACGGTGTGGCCGAACACGACCTTTTCCGGCGGACGCACGATGGGAGGCTCCTCTCCACGGCCCGGGGATGCGTCCTTCTTCGGTAAACGCTCCTGGACCCGGGAACAACCCACCCCTCCCTTCGTGCAGCGGGATTTCCACCAGCGGACGGAGCAACTCCACGAAGCCCGTGGACCGTGGGGCATCCGTGGCTTCATGCCGCACATGTTGCTCAAGGCCTGTCTCAACGGAGCCCGCGCGGCCACGGATCATCCCCGGCTGCCCGTCACCGCCGAAGCGCTCGCGCGGGACGCCGCCGCCTGTCACGCCGCGGGCGCGGGCGCGTTCCACGTGCACCCGCGAGCCGCGCACGGCGGCGAGTCCCTGGACGCGGCGGACCTCGGTGTGTCGGTGTCCGCCATCCGCCGCGCCTGTCCGGGCGTGCCGGTGGGTGTGAGCACCGGCGCGTGGATCCTCCCGGACGTGACGGCCCGCCGCGCGCGGGTCGCCAGCTGGAAGGCGCTGTCCGCGAGCACCCGGCCCGACTTCGCCTCCGTCAACCTGTCCGAGCCCGGCTGGGAGTCCGTCGCGGACGCGCTGCTCGACGCGGGCATCGGCGTGGAGGCGGGCGTGTGGTTCCCGGAGGACGTGTCCCGGCTCATCGCGTGGCCGCATGCGGCGGAGTGCCTGCGCGTGCTCGTGGAGACGCAGTCGTCCCAGCCGGAAGCGGCGTGTCAGGAGGCGCGGACGCTGGTGGACCTGCTGCGCGCCACGGGCCTCGCGCGTCCCCTGCTCGTGCACGGCTCCGAGGGCGGTGCGTGGGCCGTGCTCGAATGGGCACGGCGCCACGGCTTCGATGCGCGCATCGGACTGGAGGACACGCTCACGCTGCCGGACGGCCATCGCGCGGAGGACAACGCCGCGCTGGTGACCAGGGCCCTCCAGCTCCTGCACGGATGACGCGCTGGAGCGCTCACTTCTCGCACGGCCCTCTTCGCCTGGACTCGGGCAGGTAGACACAGGTCAGGTACCGGGCCTCCCGGACCTGGGGTGCATCCGCTGTCAGCTTCCCGAACTCCTCGAGGAACCGCGCCTTCAGGCCGCAGCCGGTAGCGTCCTTCAGCGAGCACGCCTGCGCGGCGCGCGCGAGCATCGCGTCCAGGTCGAGGGGGGCGCCTCCACGGACGCCTCTGTAGTACTTCGCCAGCTGTACGCAGGCCGTCGCGCTACCACCGTCGCAGCCCTGCGCCGCCACACGGATCTCCTCCGCCCGGTCCCATTCAATCTCCCGTCCTTGCTGGTACGCCTGGGCCAGCTCGCCGCAGGCATCCGGGTCTCCCGCATCGCATGCCACCTTCAGGCGGCGGACGCGCACGACGTCCTTTGGCATGGGCAGTCCCAATGCCGCGCACTCGTCCTTGATCCGCGTCTTGCAGCCCTGGGCCTGATAACGGGGAAGGGCCTGCTCCGCGGCCGTCCTCAGCTCCGCGGGACCGTTGCTCACGGCCTTTCGCGTCATGATCAGCAGCTTGGCGCAGCTGAGGCGGTCCTCCTGCTCGAAGCAGGCGGACTGCCAGATCTTCAGTGCCCGCGCGAGGTTGTCCTCGAAGAAGGCGTCGCCCAGGCGCTCGCAGGCCTCTCCCCCATCCGGCCACGAGCAGCCCAGCTCCAGCATGCTCAGCCCCTTGCGCTCATCCTTCGGCACCTTTTCGGTGTTGTGGCCCAGGGACCACACCCGCCAGAGCTGCAAGCAGGCCTCCACGCCGCGCCGGTTGCATGCCTGCTCCAGCAGGAGCATGGCCTTCGCGACGTCGGGCTTCTGTCCAGAGCTCCCCAGCAGCAACACCTTGCCAAGGCGGGTGCAGGCATCCGCCTTGCCTCTTCCGTCCTGGCACTGCTGGGTCCAGCGCTCGATGGGGTCGCGCGGCGGCTTCGCGTTGGCCCCCACCCGCGCGGGGTCCAACTGGAGCGACTCCAGCACGGACTGCTTCGGCTTCTCCGGAGCGACCTTCGCCGGGTCCAGCTGGAGCGACTCCAGCACGGACTGCTTTGGCTCTTCGGTCTTCGCGCCCTCCGCCGTGAGCCCCAGCATGCGCCGCACGTCGCCGCACGCCTCCGGCACGTCGTGGTCGCACGCGCGCTGGTAGTACATCGTCGCGCGGCCCGGGTTCACCGCCACGCTCGCGCCCTTCTCGTACGCGGAGCCCATCACGTAGCACGCCATGCCCAGGCCCGACTCACACATGGCGCGGATCTTCTCCAGCTTCGCGCCCTCCTCCGGCGTGACGGCCGGGGCCGGCTCCGGCTTCACCGCCACCGCCGCGCTCGCGGAGGCGCACGCCTCCTTCTCACCCATGCCGCACGCGGTGCGGAAGTAGCTGGCCGCCAGCCGCGCGTCCTTGCGCGTGCGCACGCCCTGGTCGAACTCGCGCGCCACCGTGAGACAGGCGACCCCGACGTCCCGGTTGCACGCCTGCACCAGCATCCCCATGCCCGCCGCCACGTCCTGCGTGACGCCGAAGCCGCCCATCAGCTTCAGCACGCCCAGGTTGTTGCACGACAGCCCGTCATCCCCCGCGCAGCCGCGCTCGTAGAAGCTCACCGCCTGCGCGAGGTCCTTCGCCACGCCCCGGCCCTCGCCGTACAGCAGCGCCAGGTGTCCGCAGCCCTCCGGCAGGCCCTGCTCACAGCCGCGCGCGTACAGCCGCGCCGCTTCGGCCTCGTCCTTCGCGACGCCCCGGCCCTCCTCCTTCAGCACTCCCAGCGCCACGCACGCCCGCCGCTCGTCGCCGTTGCAGCCCAGCTCGTGGAGCGTCGCCGCGCGCGCCTCGTCCTTCGCGACGCCGTCGCCCATCCGGAGGCGCTCGGCCTGCTCGAAGCACGCTTGCGCGGTCCTCCCACCGCAGGTGCGCTGGTACAGCGTGGAGAGCTGTTCGGCCTCCGACGTCGGTTCATCCGAGGAGCCATGGGCACACGCCACGAGCAGTGCGAGGACGGGCACCACCCGCCACGCGAAGAGGATTTTCACTGAGGGCATGGGCGGATCCTTTCACTCCGTCCCGTTCCCGTCGAGGACCCCACCGTCTCCCGAGCCCCGCCCCACCGCGCTTCCTATGATGGGCGCACCATGCACGTGCCACCAGCAGCAGGCGGAGCTCCTCCAGCCTCATCGGAGGGTGCTCCCCCGGCGTGGGCGCTCATCCTCGGTGCCTCCTCCGGGACGGGCGCGGCCATCGCGGAGGCCGTCGCGCGCAAGCCGGGCCTGAACGTCTTCGGCGTGCACCGGGGCCGCTACGCGGACACCGCGCGGGAGCTGGAGGCCCGCGTTCGCGACCTGGGCCGGGACGTGCACCTGCGGCAGGCGGACGCCTCCACGCCCGAGGCCGCCGAGACCGGCGCGGACGCGCTGCTCCAGCACGCGGGCCCGCGCAGCGTGAAGCTGTTCGTGCACGCCATCGCCGGCGCGTCCGTGGGCCACTTCCTCTCCGACGGCCCGGACCGGCTGCACCCGCGCCGCATCCAGCGCACGTTCGACTGCATGGCGCACTCGTTCGTGTACTGGGCGCAGGCGCTGGTGAAGCGCGACCTGCTGGCCCCGGACGCGCGCCTGCTGGGGCTGCAGAACCCCCTGGATGAGACGCACCTGAACAACACCGGCCTCATCAGCGCCGCCAAGGCCGCGCTGGAGATGTACGTGCGGCATCTGGCCATCGAGCTGGGCCCGAAGGGCCACCGCGTGAACCTGCTCAAGTTCGGCACGGTGATGACGCCCGCGCTGCGCCACGTCTATTCGCCCGAAGCGCTGGCCCTCTTGGAGGCGCGCCACGCGGCCATGACCCCAGCGGGGCGCATGGGCACGCTGGACGACGTGGCCCGCTTCGTCACCGTGCTCGTGGGCGACGACGCCGCCTGGTTCAACGGCGCCACCATCGACTTCACGGGCGGCATGACGCTGCGCCTGCTGGACCTGGTGCTCAACCCGTGACGGCCGCCGGAACGCGGAACGTGAGGCAGTAGTAGAACGGTGACACCTGTTCCTCGATGACACCTTCGGCGCCCTGCGGCAGCAGCGCGCGCGGGCTCTTGGCCTCGCGCGTGTAGAACGTGAGGGCGCGGAAGGCGGCGCGCTGGAACAGCGACGGGCGGAAGGCCGCGTCCAGCTGCTCGTCCACCACCACCAGCGGCGTGCCGGGCAGGGCCACGCGCGCCATCTCCCGCAGCGCCACCGCGGGCTGGCGGTAGCTCCCAATCCCTCCCACGTGGAAGACGCGGTCGAACGTCGCGTCGCGGAACGGGAGCGCGTGCGCGTCCGCCACCATCAGCCGCGTGTCCTTCACGCCCCGGCCCTTGCGAAGCCGCTTCTCGCACTGGGCCAGCATGCCGGTGCTCAGGTCCAGGCCCCACACCTCCACGGGCAGGCCCGGCGGCAGCGAGCCCCGGATGCGCGGCAGGTTCGCGCCCGCGCCCACGCCCACCTCCAGCACGCGCACGGGCTGGCCGTCGTCGCGCGGCTTGAGCGCGCCCAGCTCCAGCCGGCGCATGTACCCGTCGCGCATGCGCGACTCGGAGACGGACTGGAACAGCGGCGTCAGCGCGGCCGTCAGCGGATCATGCAGCGCGGGCAGGCCGTCGTAGAGGTGGCGCATGAGGCGGTCCGTGCCCTGCACGCGGTCCTCGCGGTACAGCCGGGCGAGCCCGTCCGCCACCTCCCACGTCTCGCCGCAGCCGCCGCACAGCAGCCGTCCCTCGTCCAGCCGGCCGTCCTCGCTCTGCCCGTGCCACACCAGCTGGCCCCGGCAATCCGGGCACGCCAGCAACGCCACGTCCCGCACCCACATCATCGCTTCGTCACCCTGCCGTCCCCTGTTCGGCCAGGGCCCGCGCCAGGTCGTCGCGCGCCTCCAGCCGGGTGAAGTCCTCCACCGCCCGCCGCAGCAGCCTCGCGCGCTCCGGGTCCTCCGGGGGCAGGTGCCGCGCCCACTCCAGCCGCGCGCGCGCCGCCTCGTAGGGCATGCCCCGCGCGTCGGAGACCTCGATGCAGCGCTTCCACGCGAGCAAGGCCCTGGGGTGCTTCCCCGCGAGCCACGCCTCGCAGCCGCGCCACAGCCACGCGGCCGGCTCGCCGAAGGGGAACACCCGCGCGAAGCCCTCCACCGCCTTGAGCGCGGCGCGCGCGCTGTGCGTGAGCGCCTGCAGGCCGGGCCCGGGCGTCTCGCGCGCCCACAGCGTGAGCAGCACCTCCGCCACCGCGATGGCGCCGAAGTAGACGAAGTGCGCCACCGGCTTGCCCGCCGACAGCCGCACCAGCGCCTTCTCCGCCGCCGCGCGCGCGCCCGCCGCGTCGCCTTCGCGCAGGCACAGCAGCGCCAGCGTGCCGTCCACGATGATGCGGTCGGTGGCGCCGCCGTGCGCCTCCGTCCACGCGAGCGCCGGCTCCAGCGCCGCGCGGGCCCGCGCGTGCTCGCCCAGCCGCAGCAGCATGTGCGCGCGGTAGTGCTGGGCCCAGTGCCGCGTCTGCTCCGCGCCCCGGCGCACCGCGGACGCCTCCAGCCAGTCCATCAGCGGCAGGCCCCGCGAGAACTGGCCCCGGTACATGGCGGACACGGTGAGCAGCGCGCGGCACTCCTCCGCCAGCCGCAGGTCCCCCAGCGAGTCCACGAGGGCCGTCGCCCGCTGAAGCCACGTCTCCACGTCCTGCCAGCGCGCCTGGTACACCGCGCACACCGCGTTGCGGTTGAGCACGTAGGCCAGGTCCACCGGGCGGCCCACGCGCTCCGCCACCTCGTGCGCCCGCTTCACCCACGCGTCCGCCACGCGGTGCACCGGCACCGTGCCCGCCACCACCGCCATCACCGTGTAGCCGCGCGCCAGCTCCGGCGTGGGCCCCGCGGGCTCGCACAGGTTGAGCATGCGCAGGCCGCTCCAGAGCACCGGCAGCGCCTCCTGCGCGTAGATGAACGCGTCCGTCAGCCGCATGAGCAGCCGGCCCGCCAGCCGCCGCGCCTCGCGCCGCCGCCGGGAGTCATCCACGTACGCGTCCGGCCGGGCGCTCTGCGCCAGCCGCGACAGCACCTGCCCCAGCGTGCCCAGCACCCACGCCACGCGCGACGTGGGCACCCGCCAGCCGAAGTGCGCGAGCGCGGCCTCCGCGTGCCCCCGGAAGCCCTCCAGGTCACCCAGCTGGAAGCGGGCCTCCGCCAGCAGCGCCTCCACGCGGCCCCGCTCCATCGGCGGGGCCTCCGGCATGACGGTCAGCGCCCGCGTGAGCAGCGGCAGCGCCTCACGGCACGCGCCCACCGCCAGCGCCTCCTCGCCCGCGAGCCGCGCGTAGTGCGCCTCGCGGGCCGGGTCCCGCGCCTGTCCCCAGTGGTACGACAGCGCGGACGCGTGGCCCGTGGGGTGCGCCGCCTCCAGCGCCTGGGCCACGCGCCGGTGGAGCGCGGGCCGGTCCGCCGGGGTCAGGTCCTCCAGCAGCCGCTCCCGCAGCTTGTCGTGCGCGAAGCGCCAGCGGCCGTCGCTCACGTCCAGCACCGCCGCCGCCGCGCAGTCGGTGAGCCACGCCTCCACGTCCACGCCGGGCGCGGCCCGCCCCAGCACCGCCAGGTCCAGCTCCCGGCCGAGCAGCGCCGCCAGGTCCAGGAGCCCCCGCGCCTCCCGGGGCACCTTCTCCAGCCGGCGCTGCACCAGGGCGCGCACGCCGCCCGCCCACACGCGCTGGGGCAGCGCGACGGCGCCCAGCCGGTCCAGGCCGCCCGCGTCCTCCGCCAGCGCGCGCACCACCTCCACCAGCAGGAAGGGGTTGCCCTCCGACTCGCGGCGCAGCAGGTCCACCACGTCGGGCCGGCGGCCCACGGCGCCCAGCATGGACTCGCCCAGCTGGGCGATCTCCTCCGCGTCCAGCCGGAGCAGCCGCAGCATGCGGGGGCCGGCCAGGCGCTCGGGGAGCTGCGGGGACTCGTCGTCGCGGAAGCTCGCGAGCAGGAGCAGCGGCAGCCCCGGCGCCCTCGTCGCCAGCTGCGCGAGGAGCTGGAGGGACTCGGCCTGCGCCTGGTGCAGGTCCTCCAGGATGACCACGGTGGGCTGCGACAGGCGGGCGAAGAGGTCCTCCACCGTCTGGTGCAGGCGCAGCTGCGCCATGTCCGCGTCCAGCTCCGGGGCGACCGGCACCTCGCGGCCCAGCAGCGCCTCCAGGTCCGGCACCAGCGGCCGGAGCACGCGCGCCTCGCGGTCGGACAGCTCCGTGAGCATGGGCAGCCAGCGCAGCACCGTGCGCCACTCCTGGTACGGCACGCCGCCGGTGTCCACCGCCTGGCCGCGCAGCACCACCGCGCCGCGCACCAGCGCCAGCGCGCGCACCTCCTCCAGGAGGCGCGACTTGCCCACGCCGCTCTCCCCGCCAATGAGCCACGCGCCGCCCTGCCCCGCGAGCACCGCGTCGAGCACGTCCGTCAGGTGCTCGCGCTCCTTCACGCGCCCCACGAAGCGCGCGGACTGGAGGAAGCTCTCGCGCGTGGCGGCGGACTCGGCGGGCGGGGGCTCGCCCACGGCGGCGCACAGCGCGGCGATGACGGCCTCCGCGTCGCGCGGCCGGCGGTGGGCCTCCGGCGCCACCAATTGCTCCAGCACGGCCTTGAGCGCGGGCGGGAAGCCCGGCGTGGCGAACACCTGGCCCGCGTGCGGCAGCCGGCCGAAGAACATCTGGCACGCCATGGCGCCGAAGCCGAAGAGGTCCGTCAGCTCCGAAGGGGGCTGGTCCTCGAAGAGCTCCGGGGCCAGGTAGCCGGGGGTGCCCGCGGGCTGCGCGCGGCGGCCCTGCTGGTCGCGGCCCACGGCCAGGCCGAAGTCCAGCACCTTCACCTGCCCGCGCACCACCAGCACGTTCCCGGGCTTCAGGTCGCGGTGGATGATGCCGCGCCGGTGCAGGTACGCGAGCGCGTGGAGCGTCTGGATGAGCAGCCCCACCTGCGTCGCCAGGGGCGCGTCCGTGCCGGCCTCCACCAGCGTGCGCGCGTCCTCCAGCAGGTCCATGGCCAGGTAGGGCCGGCCCTCCGCGTCGAACCCGTAGTCCAGCACGCGGATGACGTTCGGGTGGCGCAGCGACACCAGCGTCTGGAACTCGTGGGCCAGCGACAGCGCCATGCCCTGCGTGGCGAAGGCGGAAGGGGTGCCCCGGCCCGGGCGCCGCGCCAGGTCCGCCACCGTCTTGTGCAGCCGCTTGAGGGCCACGGGGCCGGACAGGCCGTCCTGCGCGCGCCACACCGTGCCGGCGCCCCCGCGCCCCAGCAGGTCGAGGACGCGGTAGCGGCGTCCCACCACTTCCGGATCCATGCCCGGAGACGTGTCGGCGTCCGGAGCGTCCGTCCGGGGGGAGGTCTGGCAGGAAGGGGGGTGAGACATAGGGGGAGCCGCCCTGTGTTTCAGGATATCCCCCCTTCTCGTGCGGGAGGAGATTGAATGTGTCGGGGGGCAGGCGAAGCAGGAGGCGCTTCGGACCCCGGGGAGCAGCCCGGGGGGCGGGGCCCGGCAGGGCTCCTTCCCTTGCGCGCCCTGAAACACCATTTCTGATGACGGGAGGACACCGATGGCGGGCTACGACTTCGACTTGTTCACACTGGGCGCGGGGTCGGGCGGCGTCGCGGCCAGCCGGCGTGCGGGGGCCTCCGGGGCAAAGGTGGCCATCTGCGAGGAGGGGCGCGTGGGCGGCACGTGCGTGCTGCGCGGGTGCGTGCCCAAGAAGCTGCTCGTGTACGCGGCGCACTCCCGCTACGACATGGAGGACGCGGCGGGCTACGGCTGGACGGTGAACGGCCCCGCGCTGGACTGGAAGAAGCTCCAGGCGGCGAAGGCGAAGGAGCTGGACCGGCTGACGGGCATCTACGGGCGGCTCTTGCGCGACGCGGGCGTGACGCTGGTGGAGGGCCGGGGCCGGGTGGTGGACGCGCACACGGTGGAGGTCGCGGGCAGGCGCTACACGGCGGAGCGCATCCTGGTGGCCACGGGCGGCCGGCCCTACCTGCCGGAGGTGACGGGCATCGAGCACGCGCTCACGTCGGAGCAGGCGCTGGAGCTGCCCACGCTGCCGCGCCGGGTGGCGGTGGTGGGGGGCGGCTACATCGGCGTGGAGTTCGCGGGCATCTTCGCGGCGCTGGGCGTGAAGGTGACGATGCTCATCCGCGGCGACACGGTGCTGCGCGGCTTCGACAACGACATCCGCGCGGCGCTGACGCAGGAGATGCGCAAGAAGGGCGTGGACATCCGCCCGGAGACGTTCGTCCAGGACATCGAGAAGCGCGATGACGGGACGCTCAGCCTGCTGACGCGCATGGGGGAGACGCTGGAGGTGGACGCGGTGCTGTACTCCACCGGCCGCGTGCCCAACACGCAGGGCCTGGGCCTGGAGGAGGCGGGCGTGAAGCTGGACGCGCGCGGGGCGGTGGTGGTGGACGCGCAGTCGCGCTCGTCAGTGGAGAGCATCTACGCGGTGGGGGACGTGACGGACCGGCTCAACCTCACGCCGGTGGCCATCGCGGAAGGACGGGCGATGGTGGAGACGCTCTACCGGAACAACCCCGTGACGATGGACCACGAGAACGTCCCCTCCGCGGTCTTCAGCCAGCCGCCGGTGGGCACGGTGGGGCTCACGGAGCGCGAGGCCATGGAGCGTTACGGCAAGGTGGACGTCTACGTCTCCAGCTTCCGGCCCATGAAGCACACGCTGACGGGCCGGGACGAGCGCTCCATGATGAAGGTGGTGGTGGAGCGGGGCACGGAGCGCGTGCTGGGCTTCCACATGGTGGGCGCGGACGCGCCGGAGATCATCCAGGGGCTCGCGGTGGCGCTGAAGTGCGGCGTGACGAAGAAGCAGCTCGACGCCACCGTGGGCATCCACCCCACGGCCGCGGAGGAGTTCGTCACCCTGAGGGACAAGCGGCCCGACCCGTCGGAGAGCGCCACGATGCTGGAGCTGGGGCGCGAGGTGGTGGCCACTCCGCCGGGGGATCAGCGCAAGTAGGGCGGGCGCTCAGTCCGTCTCGCCCAGCTCGAAGGCCGACGTGCCGGTGTGGTGCTTGCGCTTCGTGAGCTGGTGCTCTTCGCGGAGCTGGTTCTCGTAGAAGGGCAGGTGCTCCGCCGTGCGCTGTTTGCGCAGCGCGCGGATGGTCTCGTGCTCCGTGGTGTTGCTGTAGCCGTGCTTCGAGTGCTCGCGCGAGTACGCCAGGGGCTCCAGCACCATCCGCGTCGGGTAGCGGTTCTGCAGGACGTGGATGAGCTCGTGCCCGTACACGATGAAGGCCGGCGCGGGGATGGGGTGCTGCTCGCGGGAGTAGTTGCGCTGCGTGCTGTCGCGCAGCCCGGAGCGCAGGCTGAGCCTTGAGCCGCGGCCGGACCCCTTGCCCGCGAGCCCGGGTGCCGGTTCGCTCAGCAGGTAGTCCTCGCCGTGGCCGTCCTCGTCGTACCAGCTCAACTCCACCTCCAGCTTCCCGATGCGCTTGCCCACGGCGTCGCGCCGCGTGCTCAGCTCCGCGTAGGGCTTCGACGACGCCTCCAGGCGCTTGCGCAGTTCGCCCCAGCTCTCGCTGCCTTGCCGCGCGGACTCCTCCAGGTGGGTCAGCTCCTCGCTCATCCCTTCGTACTCGTCCTTCAGCCGCTGGAACTCCTCGGACGTCGCCGTCAGGCGCTGCTTGTTGACCACCACCTTCTGCCGGAAGTTGGCGGACGGCGTGAAGGCCTGGGTCAGCACCAGCGTCACCGGCCACGCCGGATCCTCGTGGGTGGCGGCGAGGATCCACCGCATCAACTCGCGGCCATGCGGGCGCGACAGCAGCCGGGCGTGGATGGCGCGCACCTCGCGAAGGCCGCGCGCGTACTGCGCGCCGGTGGGCAGCTTCACCGCGCCCGTGCCGTTGCGCAGCGCATCCCAGTCCGCGTCCAGCTGCTGGCGGGCCGCGGTCCCCAGCGTCGCGCGGTCCGGCGTGTAGAGCAGCAGGTTCTTCGTGTGGACGTAGTCCACCAGCTCGATGTGCTTCTCCTGGATCTCCACGGCCAGCCGCATCAGCAGCAGGCGTGAGGCCTTGGAACTCGCGAGCCGCTCGCGCTCCAGGTCGAACAGCCGGTACAGCAGGTGCTCCGCCGTATCGAGCGCCTTCAGGCGCGCGTCCACCCACGCCTGCTTGCCGGTGAAGTAGTACGTGGCCTTGCCGCCCCACCCGCTCCAGTCCGCGTGGAACGCATCGAGCGCGGCGCAGAACGGCCGGACGAACTCCTCCAGCCGCGACACGATGGGCAGCAGCCGCCGGGGCTCCAGGCCCAGGTCCATCTTGAAGTCCGCCGACGTGCTCAACGCCATGTCCGCTCCCGGTGTCTCACTCGGGGTGTGACGCTAGCACGCACCTTTCACCCACCTCGCCACCCTGTGCGCACACCCACTCCGTGCGACCAGCGAACACTCGTCTCGTGCTCGCGGGTGACACGTCACCCGGGGGTGCCTACCCCTGATGTTCAGGAGGCGCGGGCAACGGACGTGGGCAAGGGCGGACGATGGTGTTGGGGGGTCGTGGGGGCGTTGCTGCTCGCGGGATGTCCGTCCGCGTGCAACACGAAGGAGTCGTCTCGCCCGTTCCAGCTCACGGGGCAGGTGGGTTCGCGTGGGGCGGGCTTCGCATCGGCGCTGTACCAGACGACGGGCGTGCGGATGGAACCGCGCAACCGCATCCGGTGGGCGAACAACGGCGCCGTATTCGACGTGATGGTGGAAGAAATCGGCCGGGCCCGCGCCTCCATCAACATCGTGATGTTCATCTGGAGGCCGGGCCGGGCCTCCGAGCGGATGATTGAAGCGCTGGCCGAGCGGACCCGCGCGGGCGTGCACTGCCGCGTGCTGGTGGATCCGCTGGGCAGCGGCCCCTTCGAGAAGGAGGTGAAGCCCCGGCTGGAGGCGATTGGCTGCGAAGCGCACCTGTTCCGCCCGCTGCCCGCGGACGAGAACCTGGCGCGCAACCACCGGAAGATCTTCGTGGTGGACGGCCGGGTGGCCATCACCGGCGGGCTGGCCATCCAGGACGAGTGGCTGGGTGACGCGCGCAACGAGAAGGAGTGGCGCGACACCAACGTGCGGGTCCAGGGCCCGGTGGTGGCGCAGCTCCAGCAGGCCTTCGCGGAGAACTGGCAGGAGGCGACAGGCGCCCTGCTGCCCCAGACGGACTTCCCCACGCTTGCCGCGGACCAGCCCGGCCTGGACGCCGCGGGCGAAGGCTGGGCGGCCTTCGTCAGCAGCACGGCGAACCCGGAGGTGACGCGCGCGGAGCGGCTGACGCAGCTCATGGTGAAGGCCGCGAAGAAGCGGCTGTGGATTTCGCAGGCGTACTTCACGCCCAACGACGCGCTGACCGCGCTCCTGGTGGAGAAGGCGCGCGCGGGCGTGGACGTGCGGGTGCTGGCGCCGGGGGACAAGAACGACCAGCGGGCCATCACGGTGCTCCAGCGTCAGACGTACGACACGCTGCGGGCGGCGGGCGTGCGCCTCTGGGAGTACCAGCCGTCGATGATGCACGCGAAGACGATGCTGGTGGATGACCGGCTCGTGCTGGTGGGGTCCATCAACTACGACGCGCTGTCGTTCAACCTGCTGGAGGAGGGCTCCCTGGTCCTGGAGGACGTGGACGCGGCACGGCAGCTGGAGGCCATCTTCCTGGAGGACCTGACGCACGCGCGCGAGGTCCAGGCCGAGCAGGCGCAGCGCTGACGCCGGCTGTCAGGTTTCACGCGCGGCCCTGGGAAACACTGGGCAAGCGGTGGGGCCGTGTGCTCAAGAAGCGCTCCGGGGGCCAGGAAGGTCACGGCCCGGGAGGCATCGCCATGAGCAGCGCAGCTCCTCGTCATCTCTTCGTCGCGGGCGCCACGGGCGCGACGGGCCGCACGTTGATGCGGCAGGCCCTGGCCAGGGGCGTGCCCGTGACGCCGCACGTGCGCCCCAAGAGCGCGAACACGGAGCCCGCGAACACCTGGCCGAAGAAGGCGGTGCTGGAGCTGGCGGACGGGCCCGCGCTGGTGGAGGCGATGAAGGGCAGCACGACGGTGCTCCAGCTCATCGGCACGATGCGCAAGCGCTTCGCGGCCGGGGACACCTACGAGACGAGCGACATCGGCACCACGCGGCAGCTGGTGGACGCGGCGAAGGCGGCGGGGGTGGACCACTTCGTGCTGCTCACGTCGGTGGGCGCGGGGAGCCCGGTGGGCGCGTACCTCAAGGCCAAGGCGGAAGCGGAGCGCATCGTCCGCGAGAGCGGCATCCCCTACACGATGGTGCGCCCGCCCGCGCTGGAGGGCGAATACCACGCGCCGCCCGGCATCCTGCACGCGCTGGGCAAGCTGCCGCTCTTGGGCAACCTGAAGCCCATGCACCTGGACCAGCTGGCCGCGGTGCTGCTGCGCATCGCGGAGCGCCGGGCGCCGCTGGACACGGCGCTCGAAGGCAAGCGCCTGTGGGCGGAGGTCGAGGCGGTAGGCCGGTAGCTGTCAGACCCTCCAGGTAGGAAGGCTCCTCCGCTGCACGAGCAGGCATAACGCCTGCGCGCGAGCGCATGACTCGCGGAGGAGCTACAATGGTGGTGATGGCGACCGTGGATGAGTTGATTGCCCAGGTCTTGCGACTTTCGCCGGACGACCGTGCCCGACTCGTGCGTGAGGTGTCGGACAGCCTGGATGAAGGCGTGGAAGCCTCGGATGCCGAGGCGGCCTGGGGCGAGGAAGTCAGGCGCCGTGCCCAGGAAGTCCTCGACGGCACCGTGAAGCTCGTCAGCCTCGAAGAAGTAGAGAGAAAGATGGAGGAGCGTGCACGTCGGCGTCGATAAGGGCCCACGCCACGCATGCCCATCCAACTGCATCCCGCCGCCGACTCGGAACTTGATGCGGCATCGGACTGGTATGAGGAGCAGCGCCTTGGACTCGGAGGCCTCTTTGACTCCGCCGTTCGCCAGGCGTTGAGGGACATCGCAGCGAATCCGGACCGCTGGCCCTTCTGGCCGGGCCTCCTCCACACGCCGCCCATCCGCCGCTTCCTGCTTCCGGAGCACCCCTTCGCCCTCCCCTACCTCGTTCGCGACGAGGACGTGGTGGTGCTCGCCATCGCGCACCTGCGTCGCCGGCCTGACTACTGGCTGCCCCGCGCTACTCCTTCACCGCGCCGGCCGTGAGCCCGGACACGATGCGCCGCTGGAACAGCACCGTGAGCACCACCAGCGGCAGCGTCGCCACCACCGACGCGGCGGCGATCTCTCCCCACGGCTCCTTGTACTCACTGGCGAAGAGGCTGATGGCCACCGGCACCGTGCGCTTCTCCGGCGTGGACAGGAACGTCAGCGCGTAGAGGAACTCGTTCCACGCGAAGATGAAGACCAGGATGGCCGTCGTCGCCAGCCCCGGCGCCGCCAGGGGCAAGAGCACCCTCCGGAACGCGCCTACCGGCGTGCACCCGTCCACGCGCGCCGCCCGGTACAACTCATCCGGCAGCTGGCGGAAGAACGACGTCAGCACCCACAACGTCAGCGGCAGCGCGAACGTCGTGTACGGCAATGCCAGCCCCACCAGGCTGTCCCGCAAGCCCACCGCGTTGAGGATGAGGTACAGCGGGCTCACGGTCGCGATGGGCGGGAACATCGACACGCCCAGCGCCGCGGACAGCAAGAGCCCCCTCCCCCGGAACTCCAGCTTCGCCAACGCGAACGCCGCGGACGCGCCCACCGTGAGACAGAACACCGTCGTCAGCGTCGCCACCACCAGCGAGTTCAACACCGCCCACAGGAACGGCCGCCCGAACAACACGCTCTCGTAGTTGGCCCCCGTCAGGTGCGAAGGCCACGGCCGCGTCAGCTCGCCGTCCGGCCACAGGCTCGTCAGCACCTGCCACAGGAACGGCCCCAGGAAGAACGTGAGGAACGCCACCACGGCCAGCGCCGTGCCCAGCCCCGGCCGCTTCATCGCCGCCCCTCCTCTCGCCCCAGCCAGCGCAGCCACACCACCGCCAGCAGCACCACGCACAGGAACGTCGCCACCGACAGCGCGCTGCCGTACCCGAAGTCCCCGGAGCGCATCAGCGTCTTGTACGCATAGATGCTCAGCGTCTCCGTCGTGTTCGCGGGCCCGCCCTCCGTCAGCACGTAGATGGCGTCGAACACGCGGAACGCGTCCAGCGACCGGAACAGCACCGCCAGGAGCAGCGCGGGCTTCAGCAACGGCAGCGTGATGGACCGAAACTGCCGCCACCCCGACGCGCCGTCCACGCGCGCCGCCTTGTAGAGGTCCTCCGCAATGCCCTGCAGCCCCGCCAGCACCAGCAGCGCCACGAAGGGCGTCGTCTTCCACACGTCCACCAGGATGGCCGCGTGCAGCGCATACCCCGGCGCGCCCAGCCAGTTGATCTCCGCCCCACCCAGCATCCGGTTGATCAGCCCGTAGTCCGGGTTGAACATCCACGCCCACAGCCGGGCGCTCACCACCGTGGGGATCGCCCAGGGCACCAGCACCGACGCGCGCAGCAACCCCCGTCCCGGGAACGCGCGGTTGAGCAGCAGCGCCAGCGGCACCGCGAGCAACAGCTCCACCGTCACCGCCACCGCCGTGAAGTACGCCGTGTTCCCCAGCGCGGACCAGAAGCGCGCGTCCCCCATCAGGTAGACGTAGTTCTCCAGCCCCGTGAAGCGCCGCTCGCCGAATACCAGGATGAAGCGGTGCAGGCTCAGCCACACCGCCGCCAGCACCGGGTACAGCGCCACCACCGCCAGCACCAACACGGCCGGCGCCACCAGCAGGTACGCCTGCCGCCGCTCCCGCGCCTGCGAACCCGCGCCCCTCACTCCGCCTCCTCCTTCGGCTGCTCACCCGTCAGGTGATCCACCTGCTTCTGCGCGCGGGTGAGCGCCACCTCCGGGGTCCGCAGGCCCGCCACGGCGGCGGAGAACTCGCTCTGGAGCACGTCCGCGATGAGCAGGTAGTACGGCGTCACCGGCCGGGGCCGCGCCCGGGTCAGCGCCTCCTTGAGGCTCGCGATGAAGGGCTCCTCGGCGCGCAGCTCCGGGTCGTCATACAGCGCCAGCCGGGGCGGGTTGCGCGCGTAGTGCAGCGCCAGCACGCGGTTCGCCTCCGGTGACGTCAGGTGCGCGATGAGCCGGGCAGCGGCCTTGCGGCGCGCGGGCGACACGTGCGCGTTCACCGCCAGCTGCCATCCGCCCAGCGTCCCCCACCCCGGCTGTCCATCCTTCGTCGGCAGCGGCGCGATGCCCACCTTGCCGCGGATGGGAGAGCCCTCCGCCTGCGCCTCGCTCCACGCATAGGGCCAGTTGCGCATGAACACCGCGCGGCCCTCCTGGAACACGCGCCGAGACTCCTCCTCGCCGAAGCCCGTGACCGTCTGGGGGGACAGTCCGTCCGCGATGAGCCCGTGCAGGTACGCCAGCGCCTCGCGCGCGGGCTCCGTCTCCAGGAGCACGCGCCCGTCCGGACCCAGCGACTGCCCGCCATGGCCCCACAGCGCCTCGTACACGTTGCAGGTCAGGCCTTCGTATTGCCGGCCCTGCCACACGTAGCCCTGGATGCCGGGCACCTTCGCCATCGCGTCGCGGGTGAAGCGCCGCAGCTCCTCGTAGGTGCGCGGCGCGCGAGGCACCAGGTCCGTGCGGTAGTAGAGGACGCCCACGTCCACGTACCAGGGCACCGCGTACGTGCGGCCGTTCATCACGACGGCGTCCACCGGCCCGGGCAGGAACTCCTCGCGCAGGCGCGCGGGAGGGAACTCCTCGGACAGGTCCGCCACCCAGCCCGCGCGAGCGAACTCCGGCACCCAGACGACGTCCGCCACCAGCACGTCGAAGTCCGTGGCCCCGCCCTGCAACGACGTGAGGAAGAACTGGTGCGCCAGGTCCGACGAGTTGGGCAGCGCCTCCGTCACCAGCTCCACGTCCGGGTTGGCGCGCTCGTATCGAGCCAGCAGCTCCCGGAACGGCTTCGGGTCACCCCACAGCGGCTGGAACTTGAAGACGATGCGCGTGCGGCCCCCGGTGCCCGCCTCCTCGGACGAGCGCCGGCACCCTCCCACACCGAGGCCCAGCGCGACGAGGAGGACGAGGAGGCGGCCCATGCGCCCGGATGACTCCAGCGCGAGAGGCCACCGTCAACGACAAGCCCCGCGCCCGGTCATCCAGGAGACATGCCCGGCACGGGCACCAGCGGTCCCGGTCCTGGCGAGAACAGCCGCCGGGCCGTCGCCCCCACCGCGCGGCACGCGAGCGCATCCACCGCGCCGCCCACCAATCCACCGGCCAGCGGCACCACCTTCGACAGGTTCACGACGCCCTTCTGCGACGCCTTGCTCACCAGCCGGAAGCCCACCGCGCGGTTGATGCTGCCAAGCGCGTGCTTCGGCACGGCCTCCAGCGCGCGCATGCCCAGCTGCTGGCTGACCTCGATGCCGGCCTGCTTCACCACTTCCTTGCCGATGTCCCCCACGATGGCCAGCAGTGTGAGGGTCCGCACGCGGTCCTCCTCCACGTCGTGTCCGTGGATGCGAGCGATGGCGCCCACCAGCCGCGCCTGCACCGCCCACGACACGCCCAGGCCCGCGGGCAGCGACACCGGCAGCGTGAGCAGGCCGCCCAGCCCGGACAGGAAGCCCGTGGTGAACAGCTTCCCCGTCTCCCAGTGGATGAGCGAATCGATGCGCGCCTCGTGGTTCGCGTAGCGCGAGTCCGCCAGGTACTCGTCCGCCAGCCCCGTCGCGCTGCACAGCGGCCCCAGGCCCTCGAAGCCCGCGTCCAGGACGGCGTTCACGACTTCCAGCGGCTTCGACATGCGTCCACCTTCCACTTGAGACCACGACACGGATGCAACCCGGTGACAACCGCTACGGCGTATCCCGCACGGGCACGCGCGGCAGGCGCACGGTGAACACCGTGCCCTCCGCCGCGGACGACTGCGCGTCCACCGTCCCGCCGTGCGCCAGCACCAGCTGCCGCACGATGTAGAGCCCCAGCCCGATGCTGCGCTCGGAGCGGCCCACTGTCGTCCCGCGCTGGAGCGGCTCGAAGATGCGCGGCAGCATCTCCGGGGGGATGGGGTCGCCCTTGTTGCGCACGTGCACCACGATGGCGTCCGGCTCGCCCCGGCTCTCCACGCGCACCGGCGTGTCCTCCGGGCTGTACTTCAGCGCGTTGCCCAGGATGTTGGACAGCACCTGCGCCATCCGGTCGGAGTCCCACGCCCCCTGCCCGTCCCCCACCTGCTCCACCTGAAGGGTGCGCTCCGGGTGCGCCGTGCGCGCCTCCTCCACCACCTGCAACGTGAGCGCGTGGAAGTCGCACGGCGCCGCGTGCACCGGGATGCCGCCGCCCATGCGCGCCTGCGTGAAGTCCAGGAGGTCGCGGATCATCCGCGTGGCCCGCTCCGACGCGGACAGGATGCGCGCCGCCGCCTTCGCGTGCCAGGGCTGGATGTCGTCGCGCCTGAGCATCAGCGACGCGCCGGTGAGGATGGCGCTCAAGGGGTTGCGCAGGTCGTGGCTCACGATGCCAATGAGCTGCTGCTCGAACTCCACGCGCGCCTGCGCCTCGTGCACCAGCTTCTGCCGCTCCTCCTCCGCCCGCCGCCGCTCCGTGATGTCGCGCATGGCGCCCACGATGCGCCGCGCCTTCCCGCTCGCCCCGCGCAGGATGGAGCCCTGCGCCGCCACGTACGCGTACTCGCCGTCCTTGCGCAGCACGCGGTACTCGTCCTGCCACCGGTCGTCGTCCGACTCGAAGGCCCGCTGCAGCCCCGCCAGCACCCGGTCGCGGTCCTCGCCGTGGATGTGCCGGCGCCACCACGCCGCGTCCGCGCCCACCTCTTCCAGGGGGAAGCCGAAGACCTCCTCCGTCGCGTCGCCAATCCAGTGCATCGCGTCCGTCTGGAGGTCCAGGTCCCAGATGGCGTCGAAGCTGGCGTGCGCCACCAGCTGGTAGCGCTCCTCGGACTGGCGCAGCGCCTCCTCCGTGCGCTTGCGCAGCCGCACCCCTTCCGCCTCGCGCAGCGCCCGCCGCACGCTGGGGCCCAGCCGCTCCAGCCGGTCCTTGAGCACGTAGTCCGTGGCGCCGCGCTTGAGCAGCTCGATGGCGCGGTCCTCGCCCAGCGCGCCGGACACGAAGAGGAACGGCGTGTCCGGACACACGGCCTGCGCCGCCTCCAGCGCGCTCATCCCGTCGAAGCCCGGCACGTTGTAGTCCGACAGGATGAGGTCGAACCGGCCCTTCTCCAGCGCCGCGACGAAGGCCGCACGGCCCGGCACGCACTCCAGCGTCGAGGGCAGTCCGCCCTCCTCCAGCTGCGCGGCCACCAGCTGCGCGTCCAGCGGGCTGTCCTCCAAGAGGAGGATGGATAACGGCCGGTCCGTCGAAGGCAGGGGCGTCAGGTCCCGTGCGGCATTGCCGCGTCCGTTCATTTCGAGGCTCCGGTCGCGCCAGGCGAGCCCGGAGGCGGCTGGTTCACCACCGCCCAGAACAGCCCCAGCTCGCGCAGCGCGGACACGAAGTCCGGGAAGGCCACGGGCTTCACCACGTAGGCGTTCACCCCCAGGCCGTAGCTGCGCGCCAGGTCCCGCTCCTCGCGCGACGAGGTGAGCATCACCACCGGCACCGCCTTCAGCTCCGGGGCGCCCTTCACCTTCTCCAGCACCTCCAGCCCGTCCACCTTCGGCAGCTTCAGGTCCAGCAGCACCACCGCCGGGTGGCCGTCCCGCCGGTTCGCGTACTCGCCCTTGCGGAAGAGGTAGTCCAGCGCCTGCTGCCCGTCGCGCACCACCACCACCTCGTTGGCCAGGTGCACCTCCTCCAGCGCGGCCAGCGTGAGCGCCACGTCGTTGGCGCTGTCTTCCACCAGGAGGATTCGCTTCAGCTCGATCACGCGTGCGTCTCGACTTTCTTCTCCGCGGGAGAAGTCCGGGGCAGGGTGAAGGTGAAGGTCGCGCCCTGCCCCACGGCGCCCTCCGCCCAGGTCCGTCCGCCATGGCGCGACACGATGCGCCGCACGTTCGCGAGCCCGATGCCGGTGCCCTCGAACTCCTCGGCCGTGTGCAGGCGCTGGAAGACGCCGAACAGCTTGTCCACGTACTGCATCTCGAAGCCCACGCCGTTGTCGCGCACCCACACCGCGACCTCGCCGTCCGTCTCTCGCGCCCCCACCTCGATGGAGGCCTCCGGCTTCGGACGCGTATATTTCAGCGCATTGGCCAGCAGGTTGTGGATGACCTGCCGCAGGAGCGCCGGGTCCCCCTCCACCGTGGGCAGGCTCCCCACCCGCCACTCCACCTGCCGCCCGGTGGCCTCCGGCATCAAGTCGCGCCGGGCCTCCTCCACCAGCTGGCCCAGGTCCACCCGCGACTGGCGCAGCTCCGCCCGGCCCATGCGGGAGAACGCGAGCAGGTCGTCCACCAGCGTGCCGCCCTGCTTCGCCGCGCCCGCGATGGTGGAGAGGTAGCCCTTCGACACGTCGTCCAGCTTCGCCCCCGCCCGCCGCTCCAGCAACTGCGCGAAGCCGGTGATGTGGCGCAGGGGCGCGCGCAGGTCGTGCGACACGGAGTAGCTGAAGGACTCCAGCTCCTTGTTCGCCTCCTGGAGCTGGGCGGTGCGCTCGCGCACCCGGCGCTCCAGGCCGGTGTTCAGGTGGCGGATCTCCTCCTCCGCCTGCTTGAGGCTCTCCAGCGTGCGGCGCTCGTCGTCGATGTCCGTGTTGGTGCCGAACCAGCGGGCGATTCCCCCCTCGCCGTCCCGCACGGGCATGGCGCGCGACAGGAACCAGCGGTAGCTGCCGTCCGCGCGGCGCAGCCGGAACTGGTCCTCCCACAGCGTCCCCTCGCGCAGGGCCGCGTTGAAGCGCTCCTGCACGCGCGCGGCGTCCTCCGGCTCGATGAGGTCGTTCCAGTCCTTCTCCCCCACCTGCGCCGCCGTCGTCCCGGTGTAGTCGTACCAGCGCTGGTTGAACCAGAAGAGGCGTCCGTCCGGCTCCGCCATCCACGCCAGCTGCGGGATGGAGTCCGCCAGCGTGCGGAACTGCTGCTCGCGCTCCTTCAGCTCCGCGGCCAGCGCCTCGATGCGCCGGCGCGCCAGCACCTGCTCCGTCACCTCCCACGAGACGGACACGATGCCGTCCACCTTGCCCTCCGCGTTGAGCAGCGGCTGGAAGGTGAGGTTGAAGTAGCCCTCCGGCGCGTCCTGGCCCACGTCGCGGCCCAGCCGCATGGGGACCTCGCGGCCCTGGTAGGTCTGTCCGGTGCGGTAGACGTGCTCCAGCTGCTCCACCTGCCCCTGGTCCTTCAGCTCCGGCAGGGCCTGGCGCACCGTCAGCCCTAGCAGCGGCCGGGAGCCGGTGAGCTTCAGGCGCAGGTCGTTGGCCATCTCGAAGACGAGCTCCGGTCCGCGCAGCACGGTGATGGCGGCCGGCAGCTGCTTGAGCACCGCGAACAGGTTGCGCCGCTCCGCCTGCGCCGTCTCGTAGAGGCGCGCGTTCTCCAGCGCCACGCTGGCCATCTGCGCCAGCTGCACGGCGACCGTCTCGTCCTCCGCGTCGAAGTCGCCCTCCACCTTGTCGGACACCTGCACCAGGCCCAGGTTGCGGCCGTCGTGGCCCACCAGCGGCACCGCCAGGAAGCCCTTCAGGGGCAGCGCGGGCGGGGGCGCGGGGGGCGCTTCGGCGTAGGCCGTGAGCTTGCGCAGCTCCTCTCGCGTCAGGCGCAGCGGCCGGTTCTCCTGGCACACCCGCGCGAAGAGGCCGCGCTCGTCCACTGACACCTCGGCTGCGCCCGGTGCCAGCGGCTCGTGCTCCACCGCCGACAGCGCGGCGAGCGGCTGCGCGTCGCGGCCGTCCGCCACCTGCACCGAGGACTGGTTCGCGCCAATCAGCTTGCGCGCCTTGAGCGTCACGAGCTCCAGGATGGCCGGCACGCTGCCGGCCGCGTTGAGCGCCAGGCTCGCGCGCGACAGGCCGCGCAGCTGTTCGGTGCGGCGCAGCTCGCCCGCCATCAGCCGGGCCCGCTCCGCGTCGGCGCGCTTGCGCGCGGTGATGTCCTGCACGGTGCCCACGAAGCGCACCGGCTGGTCGTCCTGGAAGTACGTGCGGCCCGTGGCGCGCACCCAGCGCTCCACGCCGTCCTTCAGCCCCACGGTGCGGTAGGCCACGTCGTAGTCGCCCCGGCCGGTGGGGTCCCAGCTGAGCGCCACCGCGCGCTGCACGGCGTCCCGGTCCTCCGGGTGCAGGCCCGCGAGGAACAGCTCGTAGGACGACTCGGCCTCCGGCGGCAGGCCGAAGAGCGCCTTGCAGCGGGCGTCCCACTTCAGCTCGCCCGTCACGATGTCCATGTCGAAGGTGCCCAGCGCGGTGGCGGTCAGCGCCAGGCGCAGGCGCTGCTCGCTGTCCGCCAGCGCGGCCTGCTGCCGGCGCAGGTCCTGCGCCAGCGCCTCCGTGTGGCGGCGCGCGCGCACGAACTCCGTCACGTCGGTGGCCAGGGTGATGATGCCGGACGCGGTGCCGTCCAGCTCCACCATGGGGTGGTAGATGACGTTGAAGAAGACGGAGTCCGGCTGGCCGTCGCGCTCCAGCTTCACCTCGAACTCCGGCCGCACGAAGGGCTGCTTCGTGCGCACCACGCCGCGCAGCACCTCCAGGACCTCCGGCTGCGTGGCCATCTCCGGGAACACGTCCAGCAGCGCCTGGCCCGGCGTCACCCGCCGCCCCACCAGCAGCTCGTAGTACGGGTTCGCCAGCTCGAAGACGAAGTCCGGGCCGCGCGTGATGGAGATGCCCACCGGGGCCTGCATGAAGAACGCGTGCAGCCGCTCGCGGTGGACGGCCTCCAGGGCGTGGCGCTCGCGCTCGCGCAGCGACTCCTCGCGCAACTGCACGGCCTCGCGCGCCAGGTACAGCTCCACGAACATCGACACCTTCGCCAGCAGGATTTCAGGCCGCAGCGGCTTGCGCAGGTAGTCCACCGCGCCGTGCGCGTACGCGGCCAGCCACTCCTTCTCGTCGCCGTCGCCCGCGGTCATGAGCAGCACGGGGGTGCGCCGGCTGCGCTCGCGCTCGCGCAGGAGGCCCAGCACCTCCACGCCCGTCATGTCGCCCAGGTTCATGTCCATCAGGACGGCGGCGAAGTCCTCGTCCAGCACGCGCCGCAGGGCCTCGCGTCCGGAGGTGGCCCGCACCAGCCGCTGCCCCAGCGGCGTGAGGATGCCCTCCAACGCCAGCAGGTGCCCGGGCGTGTCGTCGACGATGAGGATGCTGGCCCTTTGGGGGGACATGGGCAGGGGCACGGCGGCGGAGGGCATGATGGTGGAGGCTCGGGGAGCGGGCTCCCCTTCCCTTTAGGCTGCTTGCAGGCACGCGGGGGAAGGACGCGCCCGGCTTCGGAGCGTCCCCGTTGACGGCAGGACAACACTCCGCGCCGCAACCTGCCTCCTCCCCCCCGCCGATTCCAGCAGAACCCCATGGACCCCCTACGATCGCCGCCTCCCCGTCTGCTCGGAGACGCAGCGGGAAGGCGCTCGCCAGGCCGTGGCTCATTTTGTGTTTCATGTTTCATTCCCGTCACGGCGACGGCAGGCGGCGCAGCGACGTCATCGGGAAGGGCACCCAGAAGGGCGTCGCCACGCTGTCGCCCTCCAGGGAGAACCAGGGCCCGTCCTTCCCCGCCAGCACGTGGAAGTCCTGCGCGGGGGTGAAGCCCTGGCCCACCAGCGCCACCCGCTCCCCCTTCGCATTGGAGGCCACGTCCAGCACCAGCACGGTGTGGCCGGGGCTGCCGCCCAGGACGAAGAAGTCCCCGGGGCGCAGCTGCTCCCGCGTGGGCCGCGCGCCCTCCGCCTGGAGGGACAGGGTGCCCGCGTAGGTGAAGAGCAGGTCCAGGTAGTTCCGGAACGCCGCGCGCGAGCTGTCCGCCGCGCTGCCCGGCACCCATGTCACCTTCGCGCCGGAGACGCGCGCCCGCTCCCCGGCCGCGTACCGGGGCCACGACGCCAGGTGGCCGCTGGTGAAGCGGTAGGCGATGCGCTCCGCATGGCCGGACGCCCAGCGCCATTCGGCGTGGAGGCGCAGGATGGAGTCCGCGCACTGCTGGAGGTTGGCGCTGCCCACGTCCAGCTCCCCCACCGCCGCGAGCCGGGCGTCGGAGGCCGCCAGCACCGTGCCGCCCTGATGGTCGCGCACGGGGGTGCCCTCGGGCCGCAGGGGCAGGCCGCGCAGCCACGCGCCAAAGGAGCCCGCCTCCAGGGGCACTCGCGTGTAGCCCTCCGGCGGCGCGAAGGTCTCCTCCAGCGCGCGCACCTTCGCGGTGGCCGTCAGCCACGGGTAGCGCGTCCGCTCCTCCGCCGTGGGGGCGTGAGGCGCGACCTTCGCCCGTCCGGCCGCCTCACAGCTCGCCAGGGGCAGCGCGACGGCGGCCAGGGTGGCCAGGACCAGCAGGGGGCGGCAAGGGCCCATCGCGTTCACGGGGCGGACTCCAGGGGGACGGGCCGGGGGAAATCCCGGGCATTCCCCTGGGACACCGCACGCGGGGCCGCGGGTTCCCCTCCGGGCGCGGGTCCGCTGGGGCGCCGGGGGAGTCCTTCGCTGGTCGCTCGCCACGCCGGACAGGTGCGTCCCGGGTGCCGAGCACTACCTTTTGAAGGTCATGCACCGTCGGGCAAGCCTCGTGCTGCTCAATACGCTGTCCCTGTCGCGACTGCCGCTCGCCGCGGTGTTCATCGCGGTGTCGGACCTGCGTCTGCGGGCCTTGCTGGTGGTGCTGGCGGCGGTGACGGACTTCCTGGACGGCTGGATTGCCCGGCACCGGGGACTGGCCACGCGCCTGGGAGCGCTCATCGACCCGGTGGCGGACCGCGCCTTCATGGTGACGGCCTTCATCGTGTGTCTGCTGGACGGGCTCATCGGGCCGGTGGAGCTGACGCTGTTGCTCCTGCGCGACATCGGCACGGCCATCGGCTTCATCGTCGCGAGGCTGCGGCCGGACATGCGGGCCATCGAGCTCAAGGCGCGGATGCTGGGCAAGCTCGTCACGGCGCTGCAGCTCGCGGTGTTGTTGTGCGTGTTGCTCTACCCACCGCTGGTGCGTCCGCTCGTCGCGCTCGTCGCGCTGCTGTCGCTGGCGTCGGTGGTGGACTACACGCGGGCGGTGTGGCGCCAGCGCCAGCGCCGGGGACTGCCGCCCTCCCGGCCGTCCTCGCGCCTTCCCCACGGGCCAGCGGGTGCGCCCATGGGGTCCGTGCGGGAGTGACGCGTCACGCGGGCACGGCGCGCGTGAGGGGAGCCACGGCCAGCCGGGCGCGTTCGCGCTCCATGGCGGCGCGCTCGCCTTCGGACAGGGCGTCCCAGACCTCGTCCATCGTGTCGAGAAGCGCGTCCGCTTCCGGCGAATCTCCGCCCGGCGCGCGGGCGCGGACGAGGGCCAACTTGTGCAACAGGGTGCGGTATCGGTCGTAGACCGTCATGGTGAAAACCTCCGTCCGGGAGACGCGGACGGAGCCATGCGGCTGACGTCACCGGCGGCGCTGGGTTTCCGCGTCGCGGCGGGCCTCGGCGCCGGTCAGCACGGCGATCTCCCGGGTGTGGCTGCGGCCCACCAGGTTCACGGTGGCGCGCACCCGCTCGCCCTCCTTGAGCTGCGTCACGCCAATGTCCTCGCCGTCGCGGACGATGCGCGTCTGGGTGCCAATCTCCAGCGGCAGGCGCGAACCCTCGTTGTCGATGACGACCTCCTTCGAGGACACCGAGCGCACCGTGCCCCGGTAGATGGCATCCACCACCGCGACGCCCGGCGAGGAGGAGGAGGCCGGGGGCTTCGCCGCGGTGGGAGCCCCCGTGCCCGAGTTGCCCGTGCCCCCCGTGCCCGCGTTCGGAGCCGTGCCCGGGTTGGGAGGCGTCGTGCGCCCCTCCGCCTGCGGGTTCGGCTCCGCGTTGGGGCTGGTCGGCTCCGAAGCCTGGGCGTCCCCGGAGCCCCCTGTCTGCGGCGCGGCGCGGGTGCCCTGCTGGGGCGCGGTGGAGGGAGCCGTCCCAGCGGGGGCCTGCGTGCCCGTCCCGGATCCACCGATCCCTGGCTGCTGCTGGGTTGCGGGTTGCTGAGGGGAGGCTGCCGCCGGAGCGGTGGGAGACTGCGTCGGCAGCGGCTGGTAGGCGGAGGGAGGCGTGCCCTCCTCGGACACCGCGTCATCCTCCATGCCTCCGGGCGGACCTCCGGCGCACATCAGCAGGCTGGCCACGCCCGCGATCCCCAATCCCAGCCAGATGTCTCGCCTCATGCGCGGCGCGCCTCCATCCTGGGAAGGTGCGTGCGCACGCGGCGGGAACCACCGCCCCGGCGGCCGGGGGCTCGCCCGTCCGCCCGCGATGCCAACCCACGACATGGCGCCTGCCCGGGCCAATGAAACGCCCCCGGCCCCACTCAAGGGACTCGGGGGCGAGGGGCCTGACAGGCCGTGCCGCTACGGCAGCGGGAGCGGACCGCCGCCCTGGGGCAGCGTGCGCGCCAGCGCCACGGCCTTGGCCGCCTGCACCAGGCCATGGCCGTACTTCTCATCCACGCCCGGCGCCACCTTGTCGTCCTGCGCCGTCTTCTCCAGCACCGCGCGCACGTGCGCGGCGCTCAGGTCCGGCCGGGCGCTGAACACCAGCGCCGCGACGCCCGACACGTGCGGGGTGGCCATGGAGGTTCCCGACTCGCGCTGGTAGTCCAGGCCGGTGACGGACACCGTCACGTCCTGTCCCACGAGCCCCTTGAGGGCCGCGCCGGACGCCATCGACACCGACACCGTGGGCACCCAGTGCGCGTTCGCGGAGCCCAGCGTGAAGCCGGGGCCCTCCTCCTCCACGTTGTCGCCGATGATGACCGCGCGCGCGCCGGCCTGGATGACGTTGCGGGCCTTCTCCTCGAAGAACAGGTCGCCGCGGTCCACGTACGCGACGAAGCCGTCGCAGGTGGCCGCCTCACCGCACGCCGCGCGGTCCGCGCCCAGGCCGCAGTTGACCAGCCGGCCCGTGTACGTGCCCTGCGCGGTGTACGTGAGCGGCTGCGAGGTGACGGACACCGACGCGGCGGTCAGCTGGGACAGCGACGCCCCGCCCAGCACCGTGGCGCTCAGCACGTTCACGCCCGGCGCCACCACGGACAGCTCCTGGCCGTACTGGGAGAAGTCCGCGATGTCGCCCTTCAGGTCCACCGCGCCCACCGCCATCACCGACGGCAGGTACGCGGCCGGATAGGCGATGCCGCGCTTGCCGTCGTTGCCGCTGGCCGCGACGGACAGCATGCCGTTGCCGTTGTTCCAGACCCGCTCGAACACGGTCTGCTCGTCCTCGGACGGGTCCGGCGCGCCCAGCGACAGCGAGGCCACCCGCGCCCCCTCCGAGTTGCACCAATCCACCGCCGCGATGACGTCATCCGTCCTGCCGCCGCCGTCCGTGTCCAGCACGCGCGCGACGAGCAGCGACGCGCCCGGCGCCACGCCCACCACGCCGTTGGGGTCCTCGCCGGGCCCCACGCGCGCGCCGGAGCCCGAACCCAACTGCGCCAGGATGGTCGCGGACACGTGCGTGCCGTGGCCGCCGCCCACCGTCACCACGCCCTGGGACACGCTCTGGTCGGTCGGGTCGTCGTCATCGTCGACGAAGTCCTTGCCCTTGAGGAACGCCGCCTTCAGCTCCGGGTGCTTGCTGTCCCAGCCGCTGTCGATGACGCACACCTTCACGCCCTCGCCCGTGGGCGCGCCGGGGTCGATGACGCCGTCGTTGTTCGCGTCCCACACCTGCGGGGCCTGGATGAGCTTCAACCCCTCGGTGTACTCGCCCACCGACCCCTGCGTGCTGAACGCGCCCTGCCACGACACCACCGGCGGCAGCGTGGGCAGCCCCATCGCCTGCACGCGGCGGTTGGGCGTCACGGAGAGCACGTCCGGGCGGAGCTTCAGCGCCGCGATGGCCTCCGGCGACAGCCGGGCGGACACCATGTTCAGGTTCGGGATGCGGCGACGCACGGTGCCGCCCTCGCGCTCCACGGCCTTCACGATGTCCGACGACGCGGCCAGCGCGCTGGCGGTCACCTTCGGCTTGTAGGTGATGATCACCCCGTCCGCCGCCGTGTCCGTGCGCAGCGCGGAGACGGCCGTGTTCGTGCTCATCGCGGAGACCGCCGGGTCCGGCAGCGCCGCCTCCGCGGTGCCAGGACACGCCTGGGGCAGCACGTCGATGATGGGTTCGGGTTCGGAACCGCAGCCGCTCGCCACCAGTCCGGACAGCCCGAGCCCAAGCCAAAGCCAACGCTTCATGGGGTGCATCTCCTTCGTGCCCGGCCAACGTGAGGTACCGCGCCGTGACCCGCTGCCCCCGGAAAAGGGGGGCCGGGAAGAACGGGCCAACCCTGCTTCCCGTTCCCACGACGATTTAAGCATGGACGAAGGACGACTGCTCGGGCGGCTGTCGTGCGCCCGACGGCCATCCGGTGCCAGGCCAACGTGAGGCGCCCAACGCTCGCGTGGAGCGGCCCGTGGGCGGCTCGGCATCCGGGCCCCGCCTTGAACCTGGCCGCGAGCGCCGGGATGACGCACCGGGCCCGGCGCCCGGCACGGGGACCTCAGGCGTCGGAGGGATCCACGCCGAAGATGCGCTGGGCGTCCACGGCGTAGGCCGCCAGCTGGCGCTCCCGCTCCGCCGCGTCCCAGCCGAGCAGCGGCGCCATCACCTCCGCGGCGCGGACGGCGGCGGCGCGGCCCTGGTCGCGCGTCTCGAACGCGACCTTGAGGCGGCGGATGAGCAGGTCGGCCAGCGTCTGGACCATCTCATGGGTCACGCCCCACGCGGCCTCGGCGCGGCGGTACGGCAGGCCCTCCACCAGCGGCTCGGCCAGCGCCGGCGTCTCGCGCGTGAGCGCCCACACCGCGCGCCAGCGGCTGCCGTACGCGCGCACCAGGTGCTCGCCGGTGGCCGCATCCCCCACCTCCTGCCGCGCCGCCTCGAGCTCCGCGTCCAGCTTGAGGAGGTCGCCGCCGGGCAGGGGCTGCTCGTGGGTGACGGGCTTCTTGTGCGGGAGGGCCAGGTGGCGCTCCACGGCGTTGACCACGTCGCGGGCCATGACCCGGAAGGTGGTGAGCTTGCCGCCGCTGATGGCCAGCACGCCGGACGGGCTCACGTCGATGGTGTGCTCGCGGCTGGCGCTGCCCGGGTTGCTGTTGCCGTGGTAGCCGCTCGCGGCCAGCGGGCGGATGCCGGCCCAGGCGCTGACCATGTCCTCGCGGGTGAGGTGGGCCTCGGGGAAGAAGGCGTTGGCGGAAGCGAGCAGGTAGGCCACGTCCGCCTCGCTCGCGCGCACCTCTGCCGGGTGGGCGCGGGTGGCCGTCTCCGTCGTGCCGATGAGGGTGAACGCGTCCGAGGGCAGGATGAACATCACGCGGCCGTCCACGGGGGACAGCAGCGTGAGCGCGTCCCCGATGTTCAGCCGCGAGCGGGGCACGGCGATGTGCACGCCCTTGCTGCCGCGCACCGAGGGGCCCGTGCGCGCCTTGTCCGAATCCAGCTGGCGGATCTCATCGCTCCACGGTCCGGTCGCGTTGACGACGGCGCGAGCGCGCACGGTGTGCTCCAGGCCGGTGAGGTGATCCACCACCACCGCGCCCTTCGCCTTGCCGTCCTCCAGCACCAGCCGCTTCACGGACGCGTGGTTGAGCACCACCGCGCCGGCCTCGCTCGCGCCCAGCGCGTTGGCCAGCGTGAGGCGCGCGTCGTCGGTGGCCGCGTCGTAGTAGCGGGCGCCGCCCTTGAGCCCCTCGGCGCGGATGCCGGGCTCGGCCTCCACCACCTGCTTGAGCGACAGGCGCTGATAGGCCTTCACGTTCCGGAACAGGGACAGGGCGTCGTACAGCATGAGGCCCGCGTTGAGCTTCCAGCGCGGCACGCGAGCCCCCGCGTAGACGGGCCAGATGAAGGCCAGCGGACGCACCAGGTGCGGCGCCAGGTTGAGCAGGCGGCGCCGCTCGATGCTCGACTCGAAGACGAGCCCCAGGTGGCCGTGCTCCAGGTAGCGCAGGCCGCCGTGGATGAGCCGCGACGAGCGGCTGGAAGTCCCGCTGGCGAAGTCCTCGCGCTCCACCAGGGCCACCTTCAGGCCCCGCAGCGCCGCGTCCCGAGCGGCCCCCGCGCCCGTCACCCCGCCACCAATCACGAGCAGGTCGAAGGACTCGCTCCCCAGCGAGCGCAGGCGGTCGGCCCGCGAGGGCGGGGCGGGAACCTCCGTGGAGGCAGGCAGCGAACGGAGCACGGCGGATTCAGAACGCACGCATGGAGTCTATGACGGGAAGTCTTCGGCCGCAGCGGATTCCAATGCGATGCGTCAAGAGGTCCACGGGGTCATGGCACTGGGTGGCGGGACACTGTCCGGCAGCGAGCGGCGGTACCGGCCTTGCGTGTCCTGGGGAGGACGGATAGGCAGGCGGGCGCATCACCTCCCCCGTCCTGGACGCTCAGCCGCCGCCCCCGAATCGCCGTGTGGGACTCCCGAGACCGACGTGACCTGGCGTTCCTGGGACTGTGGGTCCTGGTGTACGGGCTCGCGGTGGCGCCGGTGCTGCACGCGGTGGTGGGGCACGGAGGAGGCCTGGGGCGCCACGAGCACGGCGCCTCCAGCCACGTCCACCGCGTCCAGGCGGCATGCGACGCGGCGAAAGCCAGGTGTCCGTCGGAGTCCGGGCAGGGCACGCTGGACGGAGCGAAGCGGGGCCATGGCCACCAGCACCTGACGGGCTCGGTGGAGCACCTGCTGGCGGTGGCGGCGAGCTGGGCGGTGTTTTCGCCGCCGAAGCCGCGCCAGGTGTCCTGGTGGGTGGAGCTGGCGAGGGGCCCGGAGTGGTCACCGGGTCAGCGGTTGCGGTCCGCGGCGATGCCGCAGGGCCCCTAGTGACATCCGGGCACTTCGGACTTCCGTAAGGATGACTTGCGAGCATGCGGACCGTCTGGCCTGGGCCAGAGACGGGCCTGCGTGAGCGTGTGTCTTGCGCCGTCCCATCCCGCGTGACCTGGAGCGCGTCGCGACGCGAGCCGGGGACGTGTCGCCATCTCCTCGTGCATCCCCTTCCGTGACCATGTTGCTCATCGCGTTCGCCACGCTCTCGACGTGTCTTCACGCAGCCCCGCCTGTCGCAAAAGAAGGGCCGCGCCCGGAGGCCACCGGCCACGCAGTGACAGAAGCCACGAAGCAACAGCAGCAACCCATGATGCGGCAGCCCACCGCGCCCCTGAAGCAGGCCGGGCAGCCAACGGAAGCACTGGCCTCCGGGCAGACACGCACGACATCGTCCGAGCAGCGGACGCCGGAGGAGCCTCCCCCCAGCGAAGCAGTCGCATCTCCCACCGGGCAGCAGCCGACGGAAGCCCCCAGCCCCAGCGAAGCAGTCGCAGCTCCCGCCGAGCAGCCATCGCCGGAAGCCCCCAGCCCCAGCAACGCGGTTGCATCGCCCGCCGAGCAGCCGCCGACGGAAGCCCCGGCCACCACGCCACCACCAGAGTCCTCCGGCAAGCAGCGCTCCACGGTAGTGCGAGGCACGCGTCCTGCGCAGAGCGCCTCCGAGGTCACGCTGGGCCGGGACATCCTCGACACGGCACCGCGCATGAACGCGACGGACGTGCTCCGCGTCGTCCCAGGCCTCGTGGCCTCGCAGCACAGTGGCGAGGGCAAGGCGCAGCAGCTCTTCCTCCGGGGCTTCGACGCGCTCCACGGTCAGGACGTGGAGCTGAACGTCGGAGGCCTGCCTGTGAACGAGGTGAGTCACATCCACGCGCTCGGCTACGCGGACACCAACTTCATCATCCCGGAGCTCGTCCAATCCCTGGAGGTGACGGAGGGCTCCTACCGCGCGTTCCAGGGGGACTTCGCGGTCGCGGGAACGGTGCGCATGGACCTGGGCGCCCGGGAGAAGGGCGTGGAGTTCGCAGGCACGCTGGGCCAGTTCAACCAGCGCCGGCTCGTCGTGACGGTGCGCCCCGGCGAGGACCCCGGCACCTTCGCGGCGGCGGAGCTCGGAGAGAGTGACGGCTTCGGTCCCCAGCGAGGCTACGGCCGGGCCACGCTGCTCGCCCAGGCGAACCTGGACCTGGGCCACGGCCTGAGCGCGCGCATCCTGGGAGGCAGCTACGTCACGCGCTTCGACTCCCCGGGCGTGGTGCGCGAGGACGACCTCGAAGCCGGGCGCCGCACGTTCTACTCCGGCTCCTTCCCGCGTCAGGGCGGCACGGTCTCCAGGCATCAGCTCCTCATCGGAGTGGACCTGCCACGTGAAGGCACCGCGCGCACGAGGCTGGAGGCCTTCGGAATCCTCTCGGACCTGCGCCTGCGCAACAACTTCACGGGCTACCGCGTGGACGACCGCGGCGACGGTCTGGAGCAGACGAACGACGGCTCCACGCTGGGCCTGCGAGCGGAACACCGCCGCCAGCTCATCCTCTTCGACCGTCCCGTCGCGCTGGAGCTGGGCCTCGGAGGAAGGCGCGACGGCATCCACCAGACGCAACGCCGTTACCGTGAGACGGACGGCACCTTCTTCGCGGACGAAGTGGACGCGGACCTCACACAAACGGATGTCTGGGGTTACGCCGAAGCGAGGCTCCCCCTGGGCCGCTGGGCCTTCCGGCTGGGAGGCCGGGCCGACGCGCTGGGCGTGGAGGTCTTCGACGCGCTCGCCTTCCGCGACCCGCGCTACTACGACGGGCAGGGCTACTCACGCAGCGCCTTCGGGGTGCACTGGGGAGCCAAGGCCGGCGTCGAATACGCGCTCACGGACACCTGGGCCCTCTTCGCCAGCTACGGGGACGGCTTCCGTTCGCCGCAGGCACGAAGCCTCGCGGAAGGAGAACAGGCCCCCTTCGTCAACGTGCACGGCGCGGAACTGGGCACGCGGAAGGAAGGAGAACGGCTGTCCTTCCAGGCGAGCGTCTTCGGCTCGCAGGTGGCGGACGACTTCTTCTTCGACCACACGGTGGGCACCACCGTCTTCACGGGAGAGACGCTGCGCACGGGCATCTCCGCGGCCCTGCAGGCGCGCCCCCTCGAAGGAGTCACCGCCGCGCTGAGCGCCACGGTGGCGAACGCGACGGTGACGAAGACAGGCGCGAAGCTCCCCTACTTCGCGCCCCTGGTCGCGCGAGCGGACGTGGGCTGGGACAAGCCGCTACCCGGCATCGACTCCGTCCTGTCCCTGGGCACGGGCCTCACGCTCATCGGGCCGCGCCCCCTCCCCTACGACGAATACAGCCACACGGTGTTCCTCGCGGACGTGCAGGCCGCGCTGCGCCGGGGAGCCCTCGCGTTGCGGCTCGACGTGAAGAACCTGCTCAACACGCGCTGGCGCGACGGCGAGTTTGTCTACAGCTCGCGCTTCGACCCCAGTTCCCAGCCCAGCCTCGTTCCAGCCAGACATTTCACCGCGGGGTCGCCACGCGTGGCCTCGCTCACCCTGGAGGTCCATCTGTGATGAACCCATTCCCCGCCCCGCTCCGAGCGCTGGCGCTGATCGCGACCCTCATGAGCCTGGGCTGCGGCGGCAAGACGGAAGCGGAGCGCCGCACCTTCGCGGTGACGATGACGGCGACGGCGCCCACGGCCCCCAACGAGTACGGCTGGACGGTGACCCCCGAAGCCGCGCAGCTCTCGGTGGGCTCCGTGCGCTTCTTCGAAGGCCGAGTGCTCTTGTCGAGCCGCGCCCCGCGCTTCGACTGGTACTCGCTCATCGGAGGCACCGCGAACGCGCACCCCGGCCACTACGTCCCCGGCGACGCGCTGGGAGAGGTGCTGAACGTCCAGACGGTGGACCTGCTCGAGGGCGCCACGCTGGGTGACGCCAACGCCGTCACGGGCTCATACGGCTCGCTGGAGCTGACGCTCGTGACGCCCACGGCGGCCACGGACGCGCGGAACGTGCTCGCGGGCCACCAAGCGCACGTGCGCGGCACGGCGACGCACACGTCCGGAGCCACGGTGCGCTTCGACGCGACGGTGGACCTGCCCAAGGCCATTGAAGGCGTGCGCTTCGAGCGCGACCTCCAGAAGGAGGCGGGCTTCGTGCGCATCGCGGTGGACCTGGGGAAATGGATGGACCGCATCGACTTCGCCACCGCGTCGCCTCCGGACGCGGCCGGCGTTTCCACCTTCCCCGCCGGCAGTCAGGCCCAGAACGGGCTGGTGCGCGGCGTGGAAGACACCAGCGCCTACGTCGTGACGTGGGTGGAAGGAGCCGCGCAATGAAGCAGCATTGGCTGATGGGAGTGTCCTGCCTCGCCCTGGTTGCCTGCTCGTCGGGTCAGGGCAACGTGACGTTCACCACGTACGGCGAGGACTTCATCGAGAAGCAGATCCCCGCCAGCGCCTTCGAGGACGGCTGGAGCGTAAAGTACGACAAGTTCCTCGTGAAGCTGGGCGAGGTGAAGGTCGCCAACCACGAAGGGCAGACCGCCGCCGAACAGACGGCCGCGAAGGTGTACGACGTGCACCGTCCGGGACCTGTGGACGTCGCGACGTTCAACGACCTCGCCGCCGAGGAATGGGACGAGGTGAGCTACGCCATCGCCCCCGTCGCGGACGCCACCGCCGGCAACGCGGACGCGGAGGACGTGACGCGGATGAACACCGAAGGCTGGTCCGTCTACGTGGAGGGCACGGCCACCAAGGGCACCGCGACGAAGCGCTTCCACTGGGGCTTCGCCACGAACACCCTCTACGAGCACTGCGAGAACGAGGACATCGGCAACGGCGTGACGGTGCCCAAGGGCGGCACGGAGACGGTGCAGCTCACCCTCCACGGTGACCACCTCTTCTTCGACGACCTCCAGTCGTCCGACGCGAAGATGCGCTTTGACGCCATCGCCGGAGCGGACAGCGTGGGCATCGTCGGTCCGGACGGTGAAATCACGCTCGACGAGCTGGGCCTGGTGGACCTCACGTCGCTGCCGTCGAACCAGTACGGCACGGGAGGCGCGGGCAGCGTGCGGACGCTGCGCGACTTCGTGACGGCGCTCGTGCGCACCGTGGGCCACTACCGTGGCGAAGGCGAGTGCTCGCCGCGCGTCCGCTGACCTTCTACCGCCAGAGGGGCCGGCCCGAACGCGCGGCCGGCCTCTCCGGTTGCGGTCAGCGCTTCGAGGAGTCGTCCCCGCCCGTCGTGCCACCGCCGTGCGAGGGCATGTGGGACGGCGGGTTCGGAGGACGGTTCGGGTTCATCTGGTTGGCGCGGTTGTCCTGAGCGGACTTGTGCTCCGGGCGCTCCGGGTTCTTCGTGTTGGAGCGCTGATCATTCGGGCTCGGGTTCTTGTGCTTGCTCATCGTTCGGCGTCCTCCCTGTGTCCGGACATGGGCGCCCGGACGAAGGCACGGTAGGGAGACGCGCCCGGGAAGCGCAGGGGCCCAGGGGGCGCTGCACACTGTCCGGCATCGGTCGCTCGGGCTGTCGTTCCGGGATCGGGAGCGCCCGGGCGCGGTTTCCTCCGGATGCGAAGGAGGAGGCGGATGCCTACTCCTGAACCCAGGGAGGTACGGCGCGTGAAGACGGTGACCTACGAGCGCAGTGGCCGGACGAACACCGGAGCGCAGGCGCTGCGAGTGGAAGGCCTGAAGCACCTGCGCGTCCTGGAGCAGGGCGAACCGGTGGTGGAGCGGGACCTGACGCAGGAGGAGATCCGCCGGCTGGGGCCCATGCTGGAGACCCTCCAACGGGAGCCCGAACCCGCCACCCTCGTGCCCCAGGCTGGAGGCCCGGACGGACTGGCGGTGACCCTGGCCTTCGAGGACGAGGAGACGCCCCGGCTGAGACTCGCCACGGAGCGGCTGCCTGCGAAGGGCGCCGGGGGCGGGTATGATCGCCTGCTCGCGGAGCTGGATGCCCTGCTGACGGCGGAGCTCCACGCCCGGGCCCCCCGCCACGCCCACGCCGTCCTGCCGCATCAGCTCCGTCACGACGAATGACGAGGGGCCGCACGGCCCGTGAGGGCCAGGTCCGCCAAGGCACAGCAGGGGAGCAACCGGGGCGGGTTGCCCTGACGGCCCGGTTCTGACAGACAAGCAGCATGAAGCGCGTGCAGTTCTCCGTGCACCGCACGGTCGGAGAGGCACGGATGTTGGCGGGAGCCCTGGAATCTGCCGGGCTCTCTGTCGACATCCGCGGTGAGTCCCTGGTCCCGCTGAGCGGAGAGATTCCCAGCACGGAGGCCTGGGTGGAGCTGTGGCTGTGGTCCGAGGAACTGGAGGCCGGGCGCCAGGTCCTCGCGGAGCTCCAGGCGAACCAGGAAGCCGCCAATCGTTCGGTGACATGTCCCCGCTGCGGCGAGGAGAACCCGGCGAACTTCGAGCTGTGCTGGAGCTGTGAGCTGGAGCTTCCCTCGGGGCTGCGCCCCCACCTGCGCGCCGTATAGAAACCCGTCATGAGCGAGCCAACGAACGAACCGGGGCAGAGGACCGGCCGGCGCTGGAACCAGGGGCTCCGGGGCGTCCTCTGGGTCTGCGGCGTGGCGCTCGCCATCCACGTCATCCCCCTGTTCCTGCCCCGCGACATGCCCGAGCAGGAGCTGGCCATCGCCCGCGCCACGGAGAACGTGGAAGGCCGCCTGCGGTTCCTGGTGCCCCTGAAGCACAACGACAAGGCCACGGCGGCGGACCTGCGCACGGCGGCGGAGCTCCTGCGCGAAGGCGCTCCGGCGGAAGCCCACGACCTGGCCTTGGAAGCCGAGCGAAGGGATCCGAACGCGCTGGAGACCCAGCTCCTGCTCGCGCGCATCTGCGACCGGGAGCGCATGACCCGTTGCGTGGAGCAGTCACTCGGCAAGGCCCAGAAGCTCGCGCCAACGGACCCACGGGCGGAGCTGCTCCGGGCGGACCTGAGCGAGGAGAAGGGCGACATCGAGGGCGCCACGGAGGCCCTGTCCAGGGCCTACAGCCGGGCTCCGGGGGATCCGCTCGTCGGCGTGCGCTACGGCCGGCTGCTCAGCCGGATGGGAAGGCCCGAGGACGCCCTGAAGGTCTTCACTTCCCTGGAGGGCAAGGTGCCCGCGGCCCGGCTCCTGGTGGAGCAGGGGTTGGTGCTCACGAAGGAGGGCCGCAGCCGCGAAGCCGTGAGGCTGTTGCAGCAGGCGGTGCAGAAGGACCCGAAGCTCGCGGAAGGCCACTTCCAGCTGGGCATCGCCTGGTTCCAGCTGGGCAACCAGGACGCCGCGGAGGAGGCCCTGCGGCAGGCGGACCGGCTGGACATCTCCGATACCCGCGCGCTGGGCACCCTCTGCACCCTCCAGGTGAAGGCAGGAAGGCTCGAGGGAGCCCGCCAGACGCGCACGGACCTGGAGCGGCGCTTCCCCCAGCGGATGGACGCCATCCGGGAGCAGTGCCGGCTGCCCTAAGCGCAGGGCATGCTCAGCGAGGCTCCTGCCCCCGGATCTGCCGGAGCATCCGGGCGGAGGCGATGACCGGCGCGTCCACGGAGCCATCGGCCCGTTCGGTGCGCACCACGGCCTGGAGGAAGGGGATTGCCTCTTCATCCCGGCCCTGCTGGAAGAGCAGCTCCCCCAGCGCGAACCGGGCGTGGGTGAGGAGGACCAGGTCCTCCGCCGCCACGGCGGCATCAATGGCGTCACTCAGCGCGGACTCCGCCAGCTCGGGCTGTCCGCGTCCAAGCAGCTCACGGGCGCGCTGTAGGTATTCAAGGGTATTCATGGGGCACGGTCCCCGAGCGGAGGAGACGGCAATGGAAGACAAGCGCCTGGTCGAGCTGGAAATCCGCTACACGCAGCAGCAGGAGCTGCTGCAGGAGCTGAGCGACGTGCTCTACCAGCAGGGGCGCGTCATCGACGCGCTCCAGGCAGAGCTGGAGCGCCTCAAGCGCAAGCTGGACGCCGAGCCGGGCCTGGTGGACGCCCGTCAGCAGGAGCGTCCCCCGCACTACTGAGCCACGGCGGCCTCTAGAACTTGTAGCCCAGCCGCAGGCCGATGATGGGATTCGGATCGAGGTAGCCGACCTCGACCCCGATGCTCGCGGCCTTGCCCTGGAGGCCAAAGCCAAACGCTGCGTGGGCCTTGAAGGTGTCACCCTTGAAGAAGATCCACGGGCCCGCGAGCCCCTCGATGTAGACGGTGCGGCCCACCGTCGCGCGCAGCGAGATGTCCAACGGAACGCCAATGATGTTGCCGTCGGTGACGAGCACCGCGCCGAAGCGGGCCCCCACGAAGAGTGGACCCGCGACATGCCCTTCAACGCCCAGCGTGAAGTTGAAGGCCGCGCTCGTGTCCACCCAGTAGTCCGCGCCCACGCCCAGGCGGACTCCAGACTGCTGTGCCTTGGATTCAGCGGGAACCAGCAGGAGCCCCAGAGCGAACAGTCCGGCGGCGTAGATTCGAAGCAGATGCATGCGAGTGGCTCCTGTCCAGAAGGGGGGATGGAGCGCCACTCAAGCAAAGCAGGCAGGGTCAGGCCAGCCTCAAAGCCAGGCCCCCGTACGTTCGCACCTCGTCGGATCAATCCACGAGGACGCGCACGGCAATGCCAGGTGTCACAAGCCCGCAAAGACAAAGCCCCCGGCGCCTTGCGGCACCAGGGGCTTTCAAAAAGAATCCGGCAGCGACCTACTCTCCCACGCGGTTTCCCGCGGAGTACCATCGGCTCTGGAGGGCTTAACTTCCGTGTTCGGGATGGGAACGGGTGTG